>JBCCCJ010000312.1:0-6462 GCA_039033615.1 Bacteroidota bacterium | reverse complement strand
GTTATGGTGCCATTTGGCGAGGATTACGCCATTTCTGAGCAACACATAGCCCGGATGAGAGCGGACGATGGTCTTGAGGACCGTTTCGTCCATGAAGGCAAAGGGGTAGTTGATCTGGTAGGTCTGTTTATACGCTGTCAAATCTGCATCTACAGAAGAGGTCGCAGCAATGACTTGAATATCGGTACTGCTGAGGGTCTTGGTCAAGGCAACGCTTGCTTCGGCGGCCTTTTCGGGGGCTGTTTCTACTTTATCGGTAACAATCAACAAGGTATTGCCGACGAATAAGGCTGGTTCTCCTTCTGGAAACTCTTCGGAAGAAAAATACGGCAACCAATCTTTGCACTTCGCATAGCCATCTTCCCCGATCTGCGTGGTACAGATGTTCAGATCTACGTTGATTTTATAGGGGCGATAATCGACTACTGGGAGATGTTCGTGGCAGTAGTAGGAGAAGATGCCACTGATCAGACACGCCGCTCCGGTGGCGATGCCAGCAATTCGACCATTGGGGACGGGATGGATCGACTTTCGCAGCAGGAAAATCGGAATCAGCATGCCGGAAAGGATGATGTCCTTGACAAAGGATTCCCAAGGCTCGATCTTCAAGGCATCTCCGAAGCACCCACAATCGGTTACCAAACCAGTGACGTGAGAGTAGCCGGTCAGGAGGGTGAAAAAGACCATCATGAGGACCGTCAACCAAGCGGTGAGATTCATCCGCCAGCCCAGGATCAGGGCCACTGCCAGCGCGATCTCAAAGACACTGATGAACCAGGCCATGGGTCCGGCGAGGGGAACAAAAAAAGCGAAGAAACCATTCAAGGCAGGGAAGGCCACGCCAAATTGAATGAAGTATTCTTCGAGTTTGTAGGCAAAGCCGAGGTAATCATTGGCTTTGACAAAACCCGAATACAGAAACAAGCCGCCGATCAGCAGGCGCGAAATCCAAACCATCAGGCTGGTTTTCGGCAAAAAGTCCAACTCCATGGACTTCGTGCTTCGGTTTTCCCAAATCAGGACTCCCGAGGTCAACATTCCTACGGCCGCAAAGGCCACTCCAATCCATTGATAGGTATCCATAAGCAAAAGGCAATGTCAAGCGCTTTCTCCCTCTTCCATTCGAATGAGACAAAAAACCGCGTAGTTGAGCATATCTATATAGTTGGCTTCGATTCCTTCCGAAACCAATACTTTCCCTTGATTGTCCTCGATTTGTTTGAGGCGATGAATTTTCATCAGAATCAGGTCGGTGATCGAACTGATCCGCATGTCCCGCCAAGCCTCCCCATAATCGTGATTTTTGGCCTGCATGGTCTCAAACGCCATCTGCACCTTGCGATCATACCAGTCCGCCAGCTTTTGATCCAGCAGGCTACTCTCCTGTTCGGGAGAAGGGAGCTTCAACCATTCCGCCAAAATCAAAGCAATCACACAATAGTTGACAATTCCGACAAACTCACTTCGGGTGCTTTCTCCCACTTTGTTGATCCCGGATTCCTGAATGGATCGAATGCGGTTGGCCTTGATGTAAATTTGATCGGTAACGGAAGGCATGCGCAAGATGGTCCAGGAAGTCCCGTAGTCGTGCGATTTTTTGAGGAATAGATCCCGACAAGCCTGAATGACAGCTTGGTATTGATCGTCAGTGGAAGGAGGATTGGTCATTGCGGCGGCTCAGTTGACAGGCATTTTTGAAAATGCCCTCAGTAGCGTTGGTTCAGCAGGCAATTTCAGAAACATTATTGGGAATTTCTTCCTTTTTTTGTGTTCTCTTGTTGAACCCCGCTCTCTGGCTACAAATTTAACTAAGAGATTAGTTAATGCAAAATTTCTTGAACTCTTCTCTTTCCATCAATTGTAGAGGTCGTTTGCTGACTCTGGATCGTCCCCGGATCATGGGGGTGCTCAATGCGACGCCTGATAGTTTTTCCGACGGAGGGCAATTTCAGGAAGTATCTGCCGCGATGAAGCAAGCAGAGCAGATGATTCAGGCAGGGGCTGACCTGATCGATCTGGGCGGATATTCTTCGCGGCCTTATGCCGATCCCGTGAGTGAGGAGGAAGAAATTCGGAGGATTGCGCCCATTGCCGCCGAGATTCTCAAAGAATTTCCCGGAACCATCCTGTCGATCGATACCTTTCGACCCGGTGTGGCCGCGGAATTGCTGGACATAGGCGCTCACCTCATCAATGACATCAGTGCAGGATCAGCCTTGGGGGAACCCTCTTCGATTGGCTTATCCATGATCGAATTGTTGGCAAAGAAAGGCCAGGTTCCCTATATTCTGATGCACATGCAGGGCACGCCGGAGAATATGCAAGATCGCCCTGAATATCAGGCGGTGGGAGAGGAAGTATGGGCGTTTTTGGTAGAAAAATTGCGGCAATGTCAGGCTGCACAATTGCATGACGTCATTCTGGATCCAGGATTTGGATTTGGGAAGAAAATCGCCCACAATTATCAACTCCTGTATCAAATTGATCGCTTCCAACTCCTCAACAAACCCTTGTTGGTCGGGATCTCTAGAAAGTCAATGATGTACAAACTCCTCCAGAAGAAACCTACTGAGGTACAGGCGGCTACTGCTGCGCTTCATTGGAAGTGCTTGGAGGCTGGAGCGCACATTCTCAGGGTTCATGACGTAGAAGAGACGGTCCAGTTAGTAGAACTTTTCGTACATCTCCGGGATTATGGAATTATTTGAGATTGGTTTTGTGAAAGTGACCCTGGTAGATGTCCTCGACATTGCCATCGTTACCTTCTTGTTTTATAAGCTATATGACAGCTTCAAAGGCGGGCTGACCATTCGCTTGGCGAGCATCGTAGTTTCGGTCTTCTTGATATGGAAGGTCGTAGATTTGTTGGGGTTCCGTCTGCTTGGGTCTATCCTGAACGAGTTCTTGAGCATTGGCGCGATTGCCCTGGTGGTATTGTTTGCCCCGGAAATTCGTCGATTATTGACCGCCATTTCTAAAAATACCCTGCTGGAGCGACTGCTCAGGCAAATCAATTTGTTTTCTTCTGTTGAGCCTGCTGATGTAGAGCAACTGTATCGGGAAATCATTGAGTCGTTGAAGTATTTGCGGCACAATCACCAAGGAGCCCTGATTGTGTTGGAGGGGAAAGATTCTCTGGTAGAAATCCGGGAAAGCGGCGACAGAATAGACGCCCAGGTCTCTGCCCGCCTGATCAGTGCCATTTTCGTGAAAGACAGTCCCCTGCATGATGGGGCGATGATGATCCGAAATCAACGAATTGAATCCGCCCGTTGCATCTTGCCCTTGAGCCAGTATGCGCAACTCGATCCAGAACTGGGCTTGCGACACCGCGCAGGACTAGGGGTATCGGAGATTTCGGACGCTTTGGTGTTCATCGCTTCAGAAGAACGACAGGAAATTTCTTTGGCGACCAGAGGCGTGTTGCGGCGCAATCTGAACTATCAGGAAGTAGAAGACGCCATTCGGGCTCATGCCCAATCCACCTGATCCATGATTATGAAAGACTCTATCACCCCCATTTGGGGCACCATTGCCGTGGAAGGCATCGAAGTATTCGGATATCATGGCGTATATGCCATTGAACAAAGAGAAGGCCAGCATTTCACCGTAGATGTATATCTGACCGTCAATCTTGCGAATGCGGGCAGTACCGACGAACTCACGGATACAGTCGATTACGCCAAGGTATATCAATTGATCTTGGAGGTGATGTCCCATCCGGTGCATTTGTTAGAAAAGCTGGTGGTGGAGGTGCGAGATCAACTCCTGACTCAATTTGCAGGGGTCAAGGCAGGTCGCATTCGGGTGGCAAAGTTGCGGCCTTTATCGATGGAGCAATGCAAACGCACCTACGTTGAGTTGCCTTTTGAGCGAGCCTAGATCATTTCAGAGGGGGCGAAAGTCTAGAAAGGCCGAAATTATTGGGGAAATCCCATATTTTCGACCTCAGAATTACAATGATTGGAAACAAAGTTCGTTAAAAAGATGAATTTTGGGAGCCTTATGGGCTTGTTATTTGATATACTGGATTTAATCTGTAATTTCGTCGTCCATTGATCAAGACACCGATCAAAGGCGACGTGGCCGAGTGGCTAGGCAGAGGTCTGCAAAACCTTTTACAGCGGTTCGATTCCGCTCGTCGCCTCTCTTTAGGTAGCACTCACCCGTATCTCCTACCGCCAGTTGCTACACACTACCTCTTCTCCGTTCGAGCACTTATTTCCTACCGTTCAATCTTCTATTCTGACTGTTCCTAGTTAGAGGCTTGAAACTAAGGAGTGTTAGCTGCTTACTTTACAGCATGCGACCTGCCAGAAGGGCAAAATGTTTATTCGTGCGAATGATTCAGGTCGTCATCCTACCTAACGTAGACACATTGTCAGTTCTTTGGATACTCTAATGAGGGAAGTGTAAAGAAAGCCTATATCCTAACATTGGATTTAACGGGCTTTTGGAAATTTCTCACGGGTTGGAGAACCGAAAGCCGCTGTAGACTCTTCTTTTTGAGAGAATTACTAACATGATTCTATCTTTAAGCGGCAATTATTCCTAGCTTAGTAGCCCAATAGAGCAGATTTGTCAAATTTCTCTTTGTAAAAACTACGATCGTTCAACTTTCTAAAGTGGATAGAATTATTCACTCGTTCTTCCTCTCTGATCCTTTCCCCTAACCAGAAAAAAGTCAACTAACCGGAAGGAAGTATATGAAAACCCTTAGACATCTTCTTTTGCTGATGTTCCTTAGCTCAGTACTGGCCGGATATGCCCAGGATGAAGACAAATACAAAAATATCCGGAAAAAAGATTACGACCAGAAAGACCAATACGACGATGGCGACTACTTGTTTCCGCCAGAGCCGCGCAACAATTGGTCCGTAGGTCTCAAAGGCGGTCTGGCCTACGTGGCTGGAGACGTCAAAGCTCAACCAGGCCTTGGCCTGGGTTTGGATGTGCGCAAAGCCCTCGGGCACGTGTTCTCTCTCCGCTTTCAAGTGGGAGCCGGACAAACCCAAGGGCAAAACTATCAAGTTACCCAAGGATACCGCAATCACAGAGGTAATCCATGGAATGATTTGTACTATACGGATGATCAAGGCAATGCTCGGGTCAACCAAATCACTGGGGGGGGAGCGCCTCCGGGAGTATTCTACAACTATCAGATGCGGTATGGTGATGCAAGTCTACAAGGCTTGGTCAACCTCAACAACATCAACTTCTACAAAGAGCAGTCCCAATGGAATGTGTATGCAGGAGCTGGGATTGGGTTGATGGCCTACAATGTCAGTGTAGATGCCTTGGATGCCAACGGCAACGTTTACACCCATTTCGATCAGGTAGCTGCTGAACCCCTCAATGACCTGACTACGCCAGGAATTGATGGGAGAACCAATCGCTTAGACATCTTGAGAAGTAACCAAGATGGAGTATTTGAAACTCCTGCTGAAGGACACCAAGATGAAACGGGGATTCAACTCAGCGGAAGAAATTACACAATCAATCCTACTATCAATGGAGTAGTCGGCATTCGCTATCGCCTCGGTCGCCGCGTAGAGCTGGAACTGGAGCACCGCATCTCTTGGGCCAATGATGATCTGCTTGACGGACAGCGTTGGCAGGAAGGTGGAAACTCTACCGGTTTTGAAACCGATCAGACCCCACTTACTCGCGACTTTGATAGCTACAACCACACGACCTTGGGATTGCATTTCCGCATCGGTCCTGGAGAAGAAGCACTCTGGTGGTCTAACCCACTGACCGAAGTGTACAGCAGTGCGCAAGAAGCGCGTGAGATTGTCAAAAAGTTGACGGACGATACCGACAATGATGGGGTGCCTGATTTGTACGACAAAGAGCCTGATACGCCAGAAGGTGTACCCGTCAACGGTCAGGGACAAACCCTCGATAGCGATAACGACGGCTACCCAGATAGCGAAGATGATCAGCCATTCACCCCGAAAGGATGTGATGTTGACAATCGCGGAGTAGCCTTGGATGCGGATAATGATGGCGTACCCGATTGCTTTGACAAAGAGCCAAACTCCCCTCCGGGCATGTACTATGATGCCAAAGGAGTAGCCATTCAAATGCCGAATTCTAACTCAAGTAGTGCAAATGTGCCATGTCTCCTCCCGATCATTCACTTTGAATTGGATAAGGATGACATTCAGCCAGAGTTCTATCCTGAATTGTACTACATCGCACAGGTGATGCAAAATGACCCTGCGTTGCGAGTTCGTGCCACCGGCCACGCTGACGTTCGTAACTCTGATGCCTACAACCAGGATCTTTCCTCTCGTCGAGTTCAGAATGCAGTTGAATTCCTGGTAAGCACCTACGGAATTGAGCGCGATCGCTTCGAGATGGGATATGAAGGGGAAAGCAATGCCGTGATCAAAAACCTACCTGACAACCACTCTCAGCCTAAGCTGGAGCCCCTTCACTACGTGAACCGTCGGGTAG
>JBCCCJ010000311.1:0-6465 GCA_039033615.1 Bacteroidota bacterium | reverse complement strand
TTGTCCACCAATGGAGGTCAGTCTTTCAGCAAGACCCTGAATGGCACCACCTTCTCAGACATTGAAATTTCCGCCAATGGAACGGTATATGTGACCAGCAGCGATCTCAAAATGCTCGATGGTAGCCCAAGGGTCAACAATAAAAAGGTGTACAAATATCAAAATGGCACCTGGACTCACCTCAGTGGCGCAGGCGGTCGAAGTTGGCTCGAAGTAGCGGTCAATGGGAATCAGGTATGGGTCGCAGACCGAGGGGTTTCCCGCATTATGTATTCCAACGATGGAGGCAACAACTGGAGCAACTTTGGTTTCCAGCAAAATCAAAATGAAATCGGCTATCTGGATGAAAGTAACCAGACAGACTGGGTCTCACTGGGAGAACTGGAATATAACCAAGGCACCAATACCCTCTGGTGGTCCATTGGTGATCGGGTAGAAGAATTGTTGAATCCTACCAGCAATCCGATTCAAACTGCTTCTCGTTCCCGGGGAATTGGAGAATTGGTTTCCTATGATTTAGCGGTAACGGGCAATGGGAATGTATTGAGCGCCCACGCAGACAAAGGCATCATTCGCAGTACCATTGATGGGCCTGGAGACACCAAGTTTCCCAACTACTTCGTGGCTGCCTGGGACATTTCTCGTTGTGAAGGCACCCCAAGTTTTTTGACGGTGAATATTCAACCTCAGCCCTGGAATCCTCAGGGTAGCCCTTTCAATGGCTATACCAGTAACAACGGAACCTCCTACACGCCTTTTCCATCGGCTACCCCTGATCCTACTCCAGGCAACAAAGCCAATATCGGTCGGATGGCGATTGCCTCTGGGGACATCAATAACATTCTCTGGTTCCCCGTCAATGGAAACGGGCAGTTGTATTACACCACTAACAAAGGCCAGTCTTGGCAACAATCCAACTACAGTGCCGGACTACCCAATGGCCGCCCAGCCAGAGAATTTAGTTCTTCCCGTTGGATCATGGCCGATCCAGTTGCCAATCACACCTTCTATTTGTTCTCAGGCGAGGGAGGATTTGACAATACCCATATCTATAAGTCTACCAACAAGGGACAATCCTGGAACAAAGTATCGAGCAGCCCTCTCCCTTGGGGGTTTCACGCCAAGATGAAAGTTGTCCCTGGCCAGCAAGGACATTTGTGGTACACCACTGGTCGGGAATTCGAGACCAATCCAGATGCAGAGCTTCGCCGATCTACCAATGGAGGTGCTAGCTGGAGTGTCATTAATGGGACCTCTGAAGTGGTTGCCATTGCCGTGGGAAAAGCCCAAGCCAATAGCAATTATCCCACCATCTTCATCCAGGGCAAAGTCAACAATCAAACTGGCTTGTATTCTAGCTATGACGAAGGACAGAGTTGGAACAAACTCGCAGATTATCCGATGGACGTGTGGGAGCAAATCACTGAAATGGTTGGAGACATGGACCGTTTTGGGAATGTCTATGGGACCTTTGCAGGCCACAGTCCTTGGGCGGCCCAGTACAGTGGCGGAGGAGGAGGACCAACTACCTACACCCTCAACGTATCTGCCAACAATGGTTCGGTGAGCAAAAGTCCCAATCAAGCCAATTACAACGCTGGAACCAACGTTACGTTGACGGCTACGGCTGATCCTGGCTACCAATTTTCTGGCTGGAGCGGAGACGCAAGCGGAAGCACCAATCCGCTGAGCATCACCATGAATAGCAACCGAAATATCACCGCCAACTTCAGTCCTGTTTCGGGTGGGGGATCTTGTGGCCAAACTCTGCCCGGAATCCTCAATGTTGAACATTGTGAGCCCATGAATGGAGCGACCTTCAGCCAAGGTACGCCCATCGTCATCAAGCCTAATTTTACCAGCGATATCGTCAAAGTAAATGCCTGGTATGATGGTTGGAATGGCATCGGAAATTCAAATAGCTCGCCCTTCGAAATCACATTTAATAATGCGCCTGTAGGGACCTACATTCTTCGTATCAGAGGCGAAAATGCCAGCGGTACCAAAACCGCCCGCAAAGACATCACCATCACGGTGAGCAGCGGAGGAGGTCCAACTACGTATACTTTGACTACTAGTGCCACCAATGGTTCGGTGAGCAAAAGCCCCAATCAAGCCAATTACAATGCTGGCACCAATGTGACACTGACCGCTACTGCGGATCCAGGCTTCCAATTCAGCAATTGGAGTGGAGACGCCAGTGGGAGTACCAATCCGCTGACGATCACCATGAACAGCAACCAGAATATCACGGCTAACTTCAGCCCGGTAGCTGGAGGAGGGTCTTGTGGTCAACTCTTGCCGGGAAGTCTAGACGTGGAGCATTGTGATCCAGCAGACGGAGCCACCTTCAGCCAGGGAACGCCCATCGTGATCAAACCAAACTTCACCAGCGACATTGTCAACGTGAGGGCCTGGTACGACGGCTGGAATGGCATCGGCGCATCGAATGCTGCTCCCTTTGAAATCACTTTCAACAATGCCCCTGTAGGAACCTACCTCCTTCGAATCAGAGGCGAGAACGCAAGCGGCACCCGCACGGCCCGGAAAGACATCACCATCACCGTGAGCAGTGGGGCAAGAATGATGGGCGCATCGACTGCGACATCTTCAGAGGTGAAGCTTTATCCCAATCCGGTGAAAGATCATCTGTTTGTGGAAGGAGAACAGGCCAGCTATGAAATGAAATTATTCAACCTCCACGGCCAACAGGTGTTCCACGGCCAGATCAAACCTGATGCAGGGTTGAACATATCTTCTCTGGGTCTGGCTCCGGGATCTTATACCGCCCGATTGGAGTCTGGAAGTCAATGGAGCATTCACCGCTTATTGATCCAATAAAGTAGTAGCATTGACCTTGATTATCACCCTAGCCCTCTGCCGATGCGGAGGGCTTTTTTAGGTTGACAGCGCTAGGAGGAACGCCTGCAACGCGTTTGAAGACTCGGCTAAAATGAGGAGCAGATTTGAAACCGACTCGGTAAGCGACTTCTGCCACGGTCCAATCGCTGCTCTCCAACATTTCTTTGGCTTTCCATACCCTGAATTGAAGCAAAAACTGATTCACGGGTTGTCCTACTAAGGCCCGAACCTTTCGATACAATTGGGTCCGGCTTACTCCTAAGGCATTGGCCAAATCCTCGACCCCAAACTCTTCATTGGCAAGGTTCGTTTCCAGACATTCTTCTACCCTGGCAAGAAACGGATCTACCGCTTCTTGAGTAAGGGCCAATTCAGGCGGCGACAGTTGATAGCGTGCAGCGAGTGTTTCAGCATATCGTTGGCGAGAAGCCAGCAGGTTCTGAATCTTCAAGCGAAGAATCCGGGGAAAAATTGGTTTGACCATATAGTCATCTGCTCCCTGTTCTAGGCCTTCCAACTGGCTCTTTTCCTGATGCTTTGCCGTTAGCAGAAGGACTGGAATATGGCTGGTCAGGGGATCCGACTTCACGTTTTTCACCATCTCAAATCCGTCCATTTCCGGCATCATCACATCACTGACAATGAGGTTGGGCAATGTTTCGCGAGCCATTTTCAAGCCTACCGCTCCATTTTCTGCTACTTGAACCGAAAAATACCTTCCCAAACGCTCTTGCAGGTAGGCGCGTAGCTCGACATGATCTTCCACCAACAAAATGTACGTTTCTGGTGCAAGAGCGGGGAGAGGCAATGTCTCTTCTTTTGCTGATTCTAGATACCCTTCCGCTTGGGTAGAAGGAGCAGGCAGGGTCGCCTGTTGTTCCTCTTTGGCAAAGGCATCCAGCGAGATGGGCACTTCCACCCAAAAGTGAACCTCCTGGGTGCCTGCCATCTCTGCCTTGATCGTACCTTTGTGCAGGTGGACCAATTGGCGGGTCAGGGCCAAACCAATCCCCGTTCCGCTTTGATCTTTTTTTCCAGCTTCCCCTTGATGAAACCGGTCAAAAACAGACCAGGAAGAAAGAGCATCCAGTTTGGTCCCTGAGTTACGAACGGAAAATCTGGCCCACGCCATTTCATTTCGGCTGATCGGTTCCACCACAACCGTGATGGTCCCCGCCTCAGGAGTAAATTTGATGGCATTACTCAGCAAATTGAACAGAATTTTCTCCAACTTATCGGAGTCAAACCAAGCAGGAATGGGAGTTGATGGCAGCTGCAGCGTAAAGGTTTGTTTGCGTTGGATTGCTTCAAATTGGAAAGCTTGGTACACCGTTTCGGTCCAGGTCCGCAGTTCTCCCTCCCTCACTTGGAGCGAAAGTGCTTGCTGATCTATGCGCTCCAGGTCCAGCGCCTGGTTGGCAAGGCGCAGCATGCGCTGGGAGTTTCGGTACAAGGTCTCCAGCATGCGATGGCTCTGCGAAGAGGCAGGCGTGCGATCCAGCAGTTCGCGCGCTGGCCCAAGGATCAAGGAAAGGGGAGTCCGAAGGTCGTGGGAGATGTTGGTAAAGAACTCAATCTTTTGTTGGTCGAGGGCGTGGACAGAAGCAGCTAGGCGCTCAATTTCTTCATTTTGGGTATGCAAATCGGCATTTTGCTGCTGTAACTGAGCTGCTTGCTGCTGAAGAGTCTGGGTATATTGCTGGACTTGCTCCCCCAATTCTTCGTTTCGCTTCCGAAGCCGAAAGGTTCGAAGTCGAATCCACAGGCCTACCAAGCCCATCAGAAAGAAGAGGGCCACCCATCGAATCCAGGTGCGTTGCCACCAGGGCGGTAGCACGTGGATTGTGAGAGGACGGGTATGTTCCAACCACATCCCATCTCCATGCATCGCTTTGAGGTGAAAGGTATAGGTGCCGGGATTGAGGTTGGTGTAGGTCGCTTTGCGGTTGCGACTATCGGTATGGATCCATGCTTCGTCAAAGCCTTCCAGTTGATAGGCGTATTGAACCTGATCCGGTGTGCGGAAATTCACGGCGACAAAAGCGATCGAAAAGATATCTACCCCAGGCGGGAGAATCATTTCATCACTTTCCTCAATCGACTGAGCCATCAAGACCTGATCATCGACTCGGTCTCCCGCGTGGATGGCTTGATTTTGTACCCACAAGCCTACTCGTTGGGGAGCTTCTCCATAGTTGTTGAGTTCCAGGCTATCAGGATGAAAAACGGTCACCCCCTGATCGCCTCCGAAAAGCATATAGCCTTCGCGTGTTTTCAGGTAGCTATTGAGGTTGAATTCATCGTCAGCGAGTCCGTCTGCTTCATAAAACTGATTCACACGGAGGGTTCGGTTCTGGGGAAAGCCTGGAGGAAGTTGAACCCTGCACAAGCCATTGTTGGTGCTGATCCACCACGTAGAATCATTCTGTGGCAACATCCCGTGAATCATGTGATCAGGCAAGCCATCTTGCATGCTAAATCGCCAGACTTTGCCCGTACTCCGCTCTAGGTAACAAAGCCCCCCGGACAAAGTACCGCACCACAGATTCCCCTTACGATCCTCCGCAATACATTTGATGCTGTTTTCCGAAAGGGTATGAGGGTCATTTGCGTCGTGTAGCCATTGGTCAAATTTGGGGCCGCCTTGTCTAAACCGAATCAGTCCGGAGGTGTGAGTCCCTACCCACACATCTCCAAATTGATCTTCATGCAAGGCCCAGATCGCTTGGTCCTTTGGGATTCCCTTGCCCGGAGGATCTACGGTCAAAGATTGAAATACGTTTTGACTAGCATCTAAGCGATACAAATTCCGCGTCTCTCCGATCCACAATCGCCCGCTCCGATCCTCTAGCAAACTTCGGATTGACCACCCCCCAAAGGAGGTCGAATCTCCAGGCTTGAACAGAAAGGGAATATTCTTTTCTGCCGCCCAATTCAATTGACTCAACTGTTTGTGGAAGTAGCCGATCCACAGACGATCAGGATGCCGCTTGGAAAGATGTAAGGCAAACGCTTGAGGTGCATTGAGGTGTTGTTGAATGCCAGGTGAAAGAGGCGCCAGCTTTTTCTTAGACAGGTCGAATAGGTTCAGCCCTTGAGAGGAACTGATCCACACTCGCCCAGTCGTGTCTTGCGCCATGCCGTACATGTGATTGACTCCTGGCAAAGAACTGGCCTGATCATACTGATAAACTTCGAAGGGTTTTGGACGCAAGGAATAGAGATGGATGCCATTGGAGGCGGTACCTACCCAAAGTAGGCCTGTATGATCTTTGCAAACTGCCTTCAGGTAATCATCCTGAGAAAATGTCTGATGCAGCACCTTCTCTTCCGTAGGATGCCAAAAAAATATTCTCTCCTCCTTTTTCCGACTCAACCAAAAGATTCGATTCTCATCGGTAGCCGAAAGGCGGGGAGCGGGTTGGAAAGTACTGCGCTCTAAGGGTACCTTTTTGAGAGGATTCTGGGGATCATCTAGGCTCCAAAGCAGTCCTCCTTGATCTGTTTGAACCAAGACCCTCCGATCAGGAAGGAGGCAAAGTCCAGCTACCGAATACGGCACTTCTTCCCCTTGCATATACTCGTCGACCTTCAGATTGAGCG
>JBCCCJ010000310.1:0-6468 GCA_039033615.1 Bacteroidota bacterium | reverse complement strand
AGGTTTTTCCGCCGTCTCGACTGCGATAGACCCCATCTCCCCAACCGACGTGTCTGCCACTGACGTTTTCCCCGCTACCTACCCAGACCGTCTCCGGCTGATTGGGATCTATGCTTACCGTACCGATGGAATAAGAATCCTGATCATCAAAAATGGCCTCCCAGGTAATGCCCCGATTGGTGGTCTTCCACAGGTTGCCAGAACCAGCGGCTACGTACCAGGTATTGGGCTGGGTGGGGTGAACCTTGATATCAGCGATCCGCCCTCCCATGACGGCAGGGCCAATTTCGCGGAGAGACAAGCCGTTGAGGGCTTTGGAGAAATCAGATTGAGCCTGAAGAGCATTCGCCTGACTCAACAGGATCAATAGGCTGAGGAATAGAGAAATTCGGAGCATCGCAATGGGCTTTGATGAGAGAAGGTAGTTCGGAAGTGAAGGTAGGAAGAAATGGAGAATAGTTGGGGAAGGGGAGGAAGCACTGGTACGCCAGATTCGTTTCCAGGCCGTGAGTTCCAACCCTCTGCCTCAAGACCTGTCTTAGTAGGTATCCTAACCGCTAGCTACTATGAACCTCAGAAAAATCATGCTCTGGATATTCACAGGATTGGGAACCCTGATCCTCGCAGTGTTGATGTTTGGCATGCTTCCCAGAGTCGGAAACCCTTCCCCGGAATTTCAGACCGAATTGGCATATGGGACTCCGGTACCTCCAGAGGTAGAGCAACTCTTGACCCCGGCAGAAACACCTGTCAGAGAAAGAGCGATCATCATGTTGGAGAATGAAAAGATCATCTATGAATACGGCCCCACGGACCAAATCATGAACACGGCCTCGATTCGGAAATCCATCATCAGCGTGCTATATGGAATCGCGGTGGAGCAGGGTTTGATTGAGTTGGATAAAAATCTCGCAGAACTAGGCATCGACGAACTGACTCCTTTGACTGCGCAGGAAAAGCAAGCCACCATCCGCGATCTGCTCATGGCGAAATCAGGCATTTACCTGCCAGCCCAGGGAGAGCATGATGCCCAAATCACCGATCGACCCGAACGCGAGAGCCATACCCCTGGTAGCTATTTCTTCATGAACAATTTCGACGCAAATGCGCTCGGTACCATCTTCCGGCAAGAAACCGGAAGTTCCATCGGGGTCTTCATGGAGGAACATCTAGCGAGACCGCTTGGCATGCAGGACTTCTCCGCGGATAATCTCATCCTGGGCGATCCCTGGTTTTGGCCCAAGAAACCCTCGCTCCACAAGCAATACTACCTTTACATGAGCACCAGAGATTTGGCACGAATCGGGGCGATGATGGCAAATGGAGGGCGATGGGGAGGCCAGCAAATTGTCTCTGAAAACTGGGTACAGGAAAGCACCACCTCCTACAGCAATTTGAAAGACAATCACATCGACTATGGTCGCTACGATGGCTTTGGCTACCAATGGTGGCTGTCCTCCGATACCGAAACCATCTGGACAGATGGCTATGGGGAGCGCTTCATGATCATAGATCCTGCCCATCAATTGACCCTGGTAGAGCAGAACTTTACCGGCAATTCCTACTTCTCCACGGCTCAATGGCTGATCAATCGGAATATGGATTGCGGCCTGGGCGGCTTGGTTGAGGCGCATCGAGTGCTTTCGCAGCGATAAAGGAGATGGTTGCCTGTTGAAGTTCGGCTGAACAACGATCTTCCAGGCCGTTGATAGGTGTCTGGCTCATAGAACTCATTAGTTTCACCCTCCATCCGAATGCAATTCGGTCCTACTTCGCTCTCCCGCGTTTGCAACGCGTGAGAATCAAATGTTGGAGTTTGTAACTCCCCGTTCTGCACAGGTGTACCTGTTGCAAGCCATTGAAAGCGAGGGAGCTGAAGAAAACCAACTTCCCCTCACACCCGCTCCAACCTCACCCTCACATTCTTATGATAGGGCGTCTTTGATAGCGGATCGCATTCCTCGGTAGAAGTCAATACATTCACCAGAGCCCCGGCGGTGGTTTCGTCGTGGCCGGGGTAGCTGAAGCCATAGCCATGCGGCATGGAGAGCATGCCCACCGGAACTTCGTCCGTGATCCAGGTTTTGATGCGGACTTCGCCAGCGGGCGAAATGCAGCGGACCCAATCTCCGTTGGTGATGCTATGATTCTCTGCGTCCTCCGGATGAATTTTCAAAGCGCCTTCAATGTCCTTTTTCCGCCACTCCGGGTTGCGAATGAGGGCGTTGGCGTTGTAAGAACGCCGTTCCCCTGCGAGGAGATTGAAGGGATATTTGCGGCCACGCTTGACCTCCGTCTCGGCTTTGTTGGGAAGTTCTTTCAGCCAGTCCAGCATTTCAGGAATCTCCAATCGAATTTTTTGATCTTTGTGGCGAATCAGCTCCCAGCTTTCCTCATAGGTATGCCGACTGATCAGGGTGCCAGAAGGACTGTCCAGAATACGCTGGAACAAGGCTTCCCCCAAGGCATAGCCTGTTTCGGAAAAGCCCAGCCGACGCACCTGCTTTTCATACTTGCGGACGTAGCGATGAGCCGCTACCCAGATGAAAGCCGCCGCCTTGGCATTGGGGTAGGGGAGGGCCTTGCCCAGGGTTTCTTTTAGGAGGAGCAGCGGATATTTCGCCCAGCCAGGGTTTAGTTTCAAGGTCAGGCCCATGGCCAACGGCAGCAATTTCCAGTTGGGGACCTTCCGATCTAGTTTGGCAATGGCTGCCAAGACCGGAAAAGAAGCTGGCATTTCTCCCATCGCAGTTACGATCCGATGGTGAATCTCCGGCTCAGGCAGGGTGTTGTTGATTGGCTCGCTGATGGGATGGCGAAGGTGGAAAAAATTCTCTGGGAATTCCAGGTTGAAGAAGGTCGCCTCCAACTTCTCGAATTGATTTTGAGCGGGGAGGACGTATTTGGCGGCCCGAGCAGTCTCCGTCATGGCCACGTCGATCACCACCGACAATTCCAGTTTCTCGATGGCTTCCCGTTGGGCGCGGGTATTGGCGTAGGTCGCGACCGGATTGGCACTGTCCACGATCAAGGCCCGCAAGCGTTTGGGGTGATCGGTGTCGATTTCCAGCGGGAGAATGTTGGGGGGAAAGAGTTTGCCGATGCCCTTCATGCCGGTCACCTGAGTCGTCACCCCGCCTGCTTCTGGCTCTTTGGAATGCCCCACCAGTGGGAAAAAAGCGGTATGCAGGCAATTGGTGCCTTCCCGCCCAAAATGCCCGGTGATCAAAAACAGCAAGCGAGTCAGGTAGGCGTTGAGGGTGCTGTTGTGACTCTGTTCGATGCCCAAATCTGAGCGGATGGCGAAGGTTTTTGCTGCCGCTATCCCTGCTGCGACTTGTTCCACCAATTCCAGCCCTACGCCAGAAATGGCCGCATACTCCGCGATGGGAATGGCTGCAAAGGAAGGTCGGATGGCCTCATATCCCACGGTATGCTCGGTCAGAAAACGGTGATCCACCAGATCGTTTTGCACCAAATGACCCAAGATTGCCGCAAGCAAAAAAGCATCCTTTCCAGGCTTCACCTGCAAGAAAATATCCGCCTTTTTAGCGGTTTCAGTTCGGCGAGGGTCGATGACTACCAGGGTTTTGTTGGGATTCCGGGAAACTTCATTGATGGTGGGACGGGCCTTCGGAAAGCCATGGGCCTGCAAGGGATTTGCCCCAATGACCAGGACATATTCCGCTTCTCCTACCGCTTCACTGTAGTTGGTATTTTGTCGCCCAAAAAGGTATCCGTTTACCCAAAAATTCCCAGTCTTTTCTTGTGCCAGGGAAGTATAGATATAGGGCGTTTGGCAGGCGGCTCGCAACATAGCTCCATACACTCCGCCCATATGATTGCCTTGCCCCCCGCCTCCGGCATAAGCAATGCTCGTTCCTCCATGCGTATCTCGAATTCGCACCAATTCCGCCGCGATTTCCTGGATCGCGATCTCCCAGGAGATTTCTTCAAAACTCCCATCCGCCTTTCGCCGCAAAGGACTGGTCAACCGGGCTTGTTTGTGGTAATAATTGAGTCGAGTGGCTTTTTGGCAGAGATAGCCTTCCGAAACCGGGTGGGCAGGGTCCCCTTTGATGGAGGTGAAATTGCCGGTTTCGTCCTGCTGGACCTGGACGCCACAATTCTGGTTACAGAGAATGCAAGCGGTGGAGTGAGTAGTAGTCATCGGGATGTAGTTGACTGGGGAATTGGTTAGCTAGTTAATTGGTTGACTGGTGGATTAGTTGTAGCACGGACTTCCAGGCCGTGTAGATGATTGGTGATTCGAAAACCTCTGACTTCTGACATCTGCCCTCTCTTTGGTGGAATTGGGAATTGGTTCATTGGGGAATGGGAGAATCAGGAAAACCTCTTGTTCATATCAAGCAATTCTTCCAGACCCCCCTCTCGCTCCGCAAATCCTGTTCATCTTGTCTGATCTCAACACGCTTCCGACGTCTCCGGTGCCAACTCCCAAAAGGTATCCGCTTTGTTTTCATCGACTCGATCCAGACAAGGGAAATCTTTTTCCACCAAAATATGAAGGCTAGCCCCATTTTCGAGCGGATGATGAGCTTCCAAGCTGACCTCAGCGGAATTCATCCAAGGCTGGGCAAGAGAAAAAGGAAGGCTGACCCGAATCTCCTGTTGTCCCAAATCAGCGGAAAGCGTGCTTCCTGTCGGGAGTATCGACAAAGAAAAGTGAAAGTGCATACTTGGACCAAACGCTATGGATTCTGCGATTCGGTGATCCTGAGCCAGCCGAGCCAGCTCTGACTTGCGAATCCGAATCCGGATGCTGTTGTGGGTCATGCGGAGTTTCATAGATCAGCCTGTTGGAAAAGCGTGGATGAATCTAAGGGAGCGTTTACTCTCCTAAGTACGCGAATCGTTTTTAAGAGAGCAAATGCTTTCTTAACTTTCCTCCAACATTTCATTGTTCCTATGAAACGAACCACCCGCAATGCTGCCCGGACCCGCCAGGAAATCATCGAAAAGGCTGCCCCCCTTTTCAATGTGTACGGGTTTGCGGGGACTTCGATGAAGCAACTGGTGGAAGCTACCGGTTTTCAAATGGGAGGCATTTATCGGCACTTTTCCACCAAAAAGGAGCTGGCAAAAGCGGTATTTGTGTATTCCTTTGAGGAATTGGTGCAAAAAAACCTGGCCGTTCAACCAACGATTGGGGCCAAGAAACAACTCTTGGGATTCATCACCAATTACCGAAACCTCGTGATCCAGCCCAGCATTCCAGGCGGCTGTCCGATGTTGAACACGGCCATTGAGGTGGACGATACCGACGCTGAATTTCGCAGATTGGTGCAAGGCCATTTTCAGGGCGTCCTGACTCAGGTGGACCACATCCTGCAAGAAGGGCAAGCGCAAGGAGATTTACAACAAGGCTTTGACCCACAAAAGGAAGCCCTGTTTTTGATCGCAGCCTTTGAAGGTGCGGTGATGATTGGCAAGCTCACCCGCAGTGCCGAGGCGGTATTCGCCATTTTTGACCAGTTGACTGCCCATTTGGAGCAGATGGTGTTTCAGCAAAATTGACCTGCTTTGCAATTGATTTTTGGGGGAAAGAAGGAGATCTTAGCGGCTCTTTTTCCTGCAAACTTCCTCCTACATGAAAGCTTCCCGAATCGTTTTGGTCGATGCCCTGCGCGGTTTTGCCCTGGCTGGCGTCGCCTTGGTTCACATGGGGGAGCAATATTTGGGCGGACCTGCGCCAGATGGCTTGTTGGAAGCCGCCAATCAAGGCTGGTTAGATAGCCTGATCAGTGGATTCATTGGTTTGTTCTTCTTCGGAAAGTTTTTCGCTTTGTTCTCGATCTTATTTGGTTTCAGTTTCTATTTGCAGATGAAACTGGCAGAAGATCGAGGAGAATCCTTCGGTGGCAGGTTTTTGTGGCGGGCTTTCTGGCTGTTGGTGTTTGGCCTCATCCACCAATGCTTTTACAAAGGTGACATCCTGTTCATCTATGCGACCTTGGTGCCTGTTCTCCTGCCCTTCTATCGAATCCAAACCAAATGGGTATTGGCGGTAGCTGTGCTGTGCTTTTTGAGCCTTGGGAAGGTAATTTCCTTCGCCATTTGGGGCGATCAGCCCATTTTCGGGGAGTTCAATTTCATGGACGGCAATCATCCGGCTTATGTAGCCAATGTGGAGCTCCTGCGCAACGGAGGGAGTTTTTGGGAAATTGCCCAGGTAAATTTGACCCAGGGCATGGGCCATAAAATGGATTTCCAACTGAGCTTTTTTGGCCGCTACTACTACACCTTTGGGTATTTCCTGATGGGGATGCTGATCGGCAGAATTCAACTGTTTCGGGAGGTAGATCGCTTTCTGCCGTATCGAAAAAAGGCCATTTGGGTCTCGGTCTTGTTGCTAGTGGGAGGCGTAGCTTTGCTGATTCCTTCCTTTGCGATGGCTGGACAACCCCCAGATTTTTCCCGCTGGTCAGCGATGTTGGGCATGAATTT
>JBCCCJ010000309.1:0-6474 GCA_039033615.1 Bacteroidota bacterium | reverse complement strand
GTAACTCTCAAATCCCTATCTGCTGGCAGAGACGTCAGAAATGCTCTCTCAAGAAGCCCGATGAACCGAATCCAATTCGGTTCTACAAGCTGCTCTCACCCGTTTGCAACGGGTGAGGATTAAGTAGCAGAGTTTGTAACTCTCGGATCCCTATTTTCTAGCAGAAAAGTCCGATCTACTTTCTGAAAGAAGCCCGATGAACCGAATCCAATTCGGTTCTACAAGCCGCTCTCACGCGTTTGCAACGGGTGAGCACCAAGTAACAGAGTTGGTAACTCTCAAATCCCTATCTGCTGGCAGAGACGTCAGAACTTCTCTCTCAAGAAGTCCGATGAACCGAATTCAATTCGGCTCTACCGCCTCTTACTCCACAATCTCCGCCACTTCCTGCACAAACTGCGGGCAACGCACTTCCCCCGCAAAAAAGCCTTTTCCCACCTCTTGCGTCAAGGCCCAGCGATGCAACCAGGAAATCCCTCCCCGACCCGTATATTGATCTTCGGACTGATAGGCTTCATCCATCAATGCATCCTCCAGGGAAATGAATTGATACTCCTTTTCTTGCAAGGCTGCCAGCAATTCGTCCAGGTAATCCGCATTCAGCAGATTGGCGTGAATCAGCAAGATATGGCGAATCTCTCGTCCAAAAAGATCCTGGGCCTGCCCTTCGTAATAAGCCGCTTGCTCCATCATGTACGTCACATACGCCTGCCCGATTTTTTCCATCATGTTAGGATCGCTTGCCAAGTAAGCATTCTCATACGCCCGGGCGAAAATCCACTCCGAATTGTCCATGGAAACCGGGGCGACCGTATAGCCAGCCTGGTCCAGGTATTCCCGCAATTGGGCTTGCTTCTCCGGAGATTCCCCCGTGTGCAAAAACGGATGCCGGAAATAGGTCATCGTCTGACCATACTGGGCCTGAAGCATCATCGTTTGGGGTTCGCCCTTGCGAAGGTCTGCTTTGAACTCTTCAAACGAAATCCGATGGTAATCTGGATGCGAATAGGTGTGATTCCCCAATTCCATACCCGCCATCAGCCAGGCTTCGAGCAAAGCCACCCGCTCAGGCAGGATCTCCCCCTTATTTTCCAATTTCCGCTCATTCACAAAACCAATCGCTGGAACCCCAAATTCCTGCAGGGTCAACAAGAGTTTGTGCGTCTGCTTCTCGATCCATTCTGTCTCCCGTTTTTGGCTGATAAACGGCAGGTCGTCGATGGTGATACAAATGGATTTTTGGGCAAAGAGCGGCAAGGAACAACAACAGCAAAGAACCAGAAGGAGGGTTCGCATATACATAGCAATTAACAATTGATCGGTCTAACCTCCCCGACAGACATACCTGCCAGGGTAAACGAGCCAATTCGCCAGCGCACGAGTCTCAACGTAGGAAATCCAACTTTCGCGGTCATTTTGCGCACTTGACGGTTTTTCCCTTCCCGAATGGAGAGAGAGAGCCAACTGGTGGGGATGTTCTGACGAAAGCGAATGGGCGGATCGCGAGGCGGCAAATCAGGCTCGCCAGAAATTCGGGAAACCACCGCTGGGCGAGTGTGATAGGGCTTCTTTCTGACCCGAATGTCCACCCCTTTTCGCAAGGCATCCAACGCCTCTTCCGTTGGTTCCCCCTCCACCTCCGCCCAGTATTCCTTCTCCACCCCTTGTCCCAGCAAGAGCTGATTCAGTCTCGCCTCATTGCTGAGAATCAACAAGCCTTCACTCTGCTCGTCCAAGCGGCCCACCGGATACACATCCTTGGGAAAGGCATGCAATTCTCCCAAAGTCCGCTTGTTTCCTACCGGATCAGAGAATTGACTCAGCACCCCATAGGGCTTGTATATCAGAAAAGTCGCCAAGAGTTGTCTGCTTTCTTATTCCCTGCAAAACTCCCCAAATTCTGCCTCAGGAACAAGTACCGCAGACGCAGGAAGGTCAATGGTCAACTTTTTTTGAAGGTCGTAAGGAGTTGGGGGACCTCTGAATCTGAGCAACAGCCAGATTCAGAGCCGCGTGTTCCGGCCTCGCTATGCCCGCTAGCCCGCCCACATCCCAACATGAGCTCAAACAAGCCTTCACCCGCTGCCCCTTGCCGCAGGCAAGCAGGACTGTGGCGCGGACCCTTTTTCATGTTACATTTTCCATTCTACATTTTTCGGTTCCATAAGATGCAGGCCAGCAGCTCGTACACAATGCCTTGCCAGATGAAATCCGGCGCTACCTCACCAACTGCCTCCCCCTTTTACATTTTTCGGTTCCATGAGATACCTGCCAGCAGCTCATACACAATCCCTTGCCAGATGGAATCCGGCGCTACCTCACCAACTGCCTCCCCTTTTTCATTTTACATTTTCCGGTTCCATTAAGATGCCTGCCAGCAGCTCATACACAATCCCTTGCCAGATGGAATCCGGCGCTACCTCACCATCTGCCTTCCCCTTTTTCATTTTCTATTCATCATTCATCGGTTCGACATTACCCGAACTCTTGCCGTAGGCATCAAAAGCCCCACTTGCCGGATGCAATCCGGCGCTACCTCCTTCTCTGCAATTCATTGCACAATCCATTTCCTATCCCTTTTTCCTATCTTCCTCCACCTTTGGAAACCGCACAAAGCGGTTTTTCTCCGAAAATCGAACCCTGAACCTTGATTCTCTGAACCCTGATCCCTGTCCGCATGAAACTAGCTACTACCCTCATCACTATGGTCAGCCTATATGCGCTGATGGCCTGCACCAATCCCACGACTCAATCCAATTCTGCGCCTGCTTCTGAGGAGACCACCGAAGCTCCACAAGCAGATGCTGCGGGTTATACGCCCCTATTCAATGGCCAAACCACCCAAGGCTGGCGCAATTACCAAAGTGATGGCATCGGCGAAGAGTGGAAGGTCGAGGATGGCACCCTCACCTTGACCGGAAAAGGTGGCGGCGACATCATCACCGAAGGACAGTACGAAAACTTCGACCTGATGCTGGAATGGAAGATTTCTCCCAACGGCAATAGCGGGCTCTTTTTTCACGTGGTGGAAGCAGACAGCCTCCAAAAAGTCTATCATTCCGGGCCGGAAATCCAGATTCTGGACAACGATGGCCATCCAGATGGCAAAATCATCACCCACCGCGCAGGCGACAACTATGACCTTCAGGCGTGTTCGGAAGAAACCGTCCGTCCCGTGGGCGAGTGGAACGAAGTTCGACTAGTCATCAACCAGGGTAAGGTTGAGCAGTGGCTCAACGGCAAAATGCTGGTGGCCTATACCCTCGGCAGTCCTGAATGGGAGGCACTGTACCAGAAAAGCAAATTTACCAAATGGCCCATGTACGGACGCGGCGGCAAAGGCCACATCGCCCTGCAAGATCACGGGGATCAGGTTTGGTTCCGCAACATCCGCATCAAAGAATTGTAACAACTACTCCTCATGCACCCTTTCCGTTCCTGGGCTTACTTGGGCCTCCTCGCCTGCTTGCTTACGTTGATGGCTTGCCAGCCAGAACCCACAGCAGAAACCGAATCTGAAGCACCCGTAGATCTGGTCAATCCCTTGATCGACGCCGCCAATTCCCGCTGGTTCTTTTTCAGTTCGGCCTGTCGCCCCTTCGGCATGGTCAACCTCAGCCCCGACAACCTATTGGGTGGTACTTGGGGTACCGGCTACCGCTATGAGGTAGATACCATCCGAGGCTTCAGCCACGTACATGCCTGGCAATTGTCTGGCATTTCTGTCATGCCCATTGGTCGTCTCTGGCAGCCCAATGAAGGGAAAGATGCCTATGCTTCCCGATTCTCTCATGACACCGAGATCACCGAACCTGGCTATCACAAAGTAGAACTGGATCGGCATGGCATCACCGCAGAACTCACCTCTACGACCCGAGTAGGGGTGCATCGCTACACTTTCCCGACCGACATTCAGCCGTCCATTCTGTTCAACCTTGGCGGCCAACTCGGTCCTTCGGAGATGATCAAAGGGCAATTGCAATACGTGTCTCCGACCGAAATCGAAGGCCAGACTGTGAATGCCCCGACTCGTCGTCGCCCCAAAGATGCTCCGGTCTATTTCGTGGCGCACTTCAGCCAACCCATGACTCGCATGGATGGTTGGAAGGACGGAAGTTATTATCCCACCATCGAATTCATCAGCGGACAAGATGCCGGAGGAGTGATTCAGTTTGACACCACCGACCAGCCGATTTTGATGAAGGTGGGCATTTCTTACGTCAGCAAAGAGCAAGCCCGAAAGAACCTTCAAGCGGAGATGAATCATTGGGACTTTGATCAGGTGAGAACTGACTCTCGAACAGACTGGAATCAGTGGCTCAGTCGCATGGAAGTCACAGGGGGTTCGCGCGACCAACGGGTTCGCTTTTACACCGACCTCTGGCATGCGCTGCAAGGACGACGCATCATCAGCGATGTGGATGGGCAGTATGCAGATATGACTGGCGAGGAACCCAGAACGGGGCAAATTCCCCAGGATGAAGCGGGTAAACCGTTGTTCGACCACTACAATTCTGATTCTTTCTGGGGGGCTCAGTGGACCCTCAATACGCTGTGGCACCTGGTGTACCCCGAAGTCAGCAAGGGATTTTGTTATTCCATGCTCCAAATGTATCAGGATGGTGGAATGATCCCGCGTGGTCCATCTGGGGGTAATTATACTTTCGTGATGACCGGAGCATCTTCTACCCCTTTCATCATTAGTGCCATCCAAAAGGGCTTGATTCCGGCGGAGGATCATGAAGTCTTTTATGAGGCGCTGAAAAAAAATCACCTCCCGGGTGGAATCATGAGTAAGATCGGCTATGAGCACGATACCTACATTGGAGGGGGCATCGAAGCTTATATCGAAAAAGGCTATGTCCCTTATCCGTTGGCGGAGAAAAGTTATGGCTTCCATCAGGATGGAGCGGGACAAACCCTCGAATATGCCTACCAAGACTGGACCCTTGCAGAGTTAGCAGAAACATTGGGTAAGACAGAAGATGCCGAGATGTTCCGAAAACGAGCCATGAATTACCAGCACCTCTATGACGATGAAACCGGCTGGATGCGCCCCAAAGGCTGGGACGGCAATTGGTTAACCCCCTTCGATCCATTGGAAGAAGGGGATGGCTGGGTAGAAGCGACGGCAGCTTCAGCAACCTGGTTTGTACCGCAGGACCCAGCAGGGCTTGCTCAGTTGATGGGGGGTGGAGAAGCCGCCGCAGAAAAGCTTCGTTTTTGTCTGGAACAGGCCCGCACTCACGGCTTTGTGGACCCCACCCGCGATGATCGCAACCACTACCTCAACTATGGCAATCAACCTTCCATGCAATCAGCCCATTTGTTCAATTATTTTGGGCAGCCCTGGGAGGCTCAGGCCTGGCTGCGGGAAGTCATCGACAGCGTGTACAGCGGAGTAGATCCTTATTCTGGCTATAGTGGGGACGAAGATCAGGGCTTGATGGGAGCTTTGGCCGTATTGATGAAAACGGGCCTATTTTCCATGCGGGGTGGCGCAGCGCAGGAGCCGATTTATGAACTCACCTGCCCCATTTTTGACGAGGTTCGCATTCAGTTGAATCCCGACTTTTATCCGGGCAAAGAAGTCATCATCCAAGTGAATCATCAAGCGCCCAACCACCCCTACATCCAATCAGCGAGCTGGAATGGGACCGATTGGAATCAATCCTGGCTCTCCCACAAAGATTTGGTGCAAGGAGGTACCCTGATCCTAGACTTAGGTCCAGAGCCGAACAAAAGCTGGGGCGTTGATCAATTGCCGCCTTCTTTGAGTAGTAATTGAGTCAGTGCACATCAGCGGACCTCCCAACTCAGTCCTGTGCGGAAGCTCAGTAAAGCTGGATTTCCACCAATACCATCGGGAACAATCAATCTCCCGGTGAATATCTCTGGATTGATCACTGCAAAGACGGAAAGACGTTTTGCGAGTCGAACTTGAGCACCTGCTTCGATTCCATACAACAGAAAGCCATCTTCCACGATAGATCCAGGAAATACATTCACCCCAGCAGACAATCGGGGAACGATGCGCTGCTGTGTCCTGGGCAAATACATGACATGAATGGGAATGGACCTATGCGGTTCTCCCAAAGGGTTTTCAAAACCTGGTCGGAGGAAAAATCCAGTCTTAAAGGCGATTCGCTCTGATACGTCTGAAATCCAGAAGAGCACTTGGAGGCCAACCAGTTGGGGGAAGTTCTCATTGGTTCGGTTCCAACTGATCCCTGCGCTGGGTTCAAGGTTGATCCATAGCCCATTCGAAGGAGGGGCATATTTGTATAGCGGTGGTTGCGCAGGACTCGTGGATTGATGATAGCTCTCGGCAATTTTGATCAGCGGCTTGGATTTCAGCTTTTCTAGCAGCCTGTCGGATTATGGCTATCAATATAGGAGGAATCTGTTTACCTTAGTTGGACCAAACCCTTTAGATCTATGCGCGAATTTCTTGGTGCGAATCGAAATCAGTTG
>JBCCCJ010000308.1:0-6476 GCA_039033615.1 Bacteroidota bacterium | reverse complement strand
GCCCGTTGAAAGTTACCGTGGGTTGAAGCGATTTTCCGTGGGCCCGCCCCATTCCCAAGCGCAAAACGGCCTCCCCCTGCGGTCCGTGGGCAACCTCGTTGATTTCAAAGCGATGTTGGGCATAGGGGACAATGGGTGTCAAATAGGTATCCGCAAAATATTTGGTTTCGTCCACCGATTCATCAAGAAGGACTGGATTCTGAAAACTGACTTTCACCACCGCCGATCCTTCTGCCCCCAAGACCAGGCTATCTAGACTCGCAAAAGTGCTTTCTTCCAATACGGGTGCATCTCCTGCCGCATTCAATTGCAATTGCTTCACCGCTATGCCCTGAATCGAATTCCCGAGGGGTTCCACCAGATTCAGGTGAACCGTGGTCTCCACGAAATTGAGGTTGTTCAGGATCAGATAGAGTTCGTGTTCGTGGACGAAAGCATTGGTTTGAATGTCGGGATCGGTGCTGCGCGAATCCACTCGGGTGCCTTCGACTTCGGACCAGAGCTGATAGAATTTCACCATTTCAGTGAACACCCACTCGTCGCCCGTTTCTCCAGGCAGTTCTTTGTTTTGCCGCATGAGACGCCAAGGGTAGGGATCCCCATCGTCCTGCCGCCCCCACTCTGCTTTGATGATGATGAAGGGAATTGCAGAGAGAATGTGCTGGGGCCGCTCAGAAAAGGCCAAAAGCATGGAAGTCATGGATTTCATGCTCTGCCAATCTCGATAGGGAGTCCAGGCGTCGGCTTCCATGGTCAAGGCTCGCCCCCCAAATTCGGAGATCACCAGCGGCTTGATTTCGTCAAACGACAAGAGACTGTAGTGATCGATCATGTCCAGGGTTGCCTCCATATTGCTACCCCGACGAAGGACTTGGGTATTGGACCAGGACAAATTGAAATCGTAGAGGTGAATGGACCAAAAGTCCATGCGATCGCCAGAGAGATCCATGAACAATTTCCAACGGTCATACCAGCGCTGGAATTCGTCTTCTTCGAAGTTGGGAAAGGCGACCGTATAGCCACCGATGGGAATTTCTGGTAGGCGGGCTCGAATGGCGTCAGCGACTTCATTGTGAAACAGAAAAATTTCCTCCGGGTTCCGGTCCTCTACCGTTACAAACTCATAGAGGGGTTCGTTCATCACCTCCACATAGGTCGGTTGCGGTTGGCCATTCCCACCATGAAAATTCTCGATGTAGCGGGCCATGTACTCCCCGGTAGCCGTTCCATTGGCGAAGGACCAGCCTTGACCAGTTTGGGTGCCATCGGGAAAAAAAGGCCGCTGTTGCGCAGCAATGACCAATTCGTTGCGAGTTTCGTAGGGATGCCATTGGGACTGATTCGCATAATTGTTCCGGACATTTGCCCCCAAATTTGCCAAATGCACACTGTCAGCAAATCCCGGTCGATTGGGGTCTTCCTCCACTTGGTTCACATACCAGCTGATGCCTCCGGTGTTTCTTCCTAGATATACATCTAACTCATTGAGGAAGGTATCTCGCAGATCGGTTTGGTTGCCAAAGTTGTTGCCGATGTTCCAGTCATGTTCCGTGATGCCGGAATGAATCTTGACCAGGGCCATTCGATTGAAGGTGTCTACCCCTCCAACACGGTGCACAAAGGTGGGGTGAACATCAATGGTAATTTGGGCGAAGGCCAGTAAGGGAAAGGCGCACAGCCAGGATATCAAGGAGCGTCTCATGGATGGTTGTTAGGAGATGAAAAGGAAAAAGTTCTACTACCATTTGACTAATGGCGCTTCGTGGATGGCATCCGCCGTGATCAACTGGACTCGATAGTGGCCCGCCGCTAAGTGGCTGACATCTATCTCCCAATATTCTCCGCTTAGTTGGTCTGATTTTGAGGCAATTACCTGCCCAACCGAATTGAGAAAACGAAGGGAGAACGCCTCTTGCAGGATTTCACCCCTCAAATACAACTGATCGGTAGTAGGATTGGGGAAGATGCCAAAGTCTCCATTTGGTAGAATGACTGGTGGCTCTGGCTCTGGTTCCGGCTCTTCCGGCCGCACCCCAATTTGGATGGGCCATACACCTTTATCCACCCGTTTGCCACCAGAAGTTTTGAAATAGATAAAGAGGAAATACCAATTGTCGGCAGGAATTTCAGCGGAGGTTGGCACGCCTTCGAGCGAAAGGTTCACGGTTGCCGTACCGGATTCTTTTCCAATGGCGGTGCTGTCTGAGATCACATAATCATTCGCCACCACCCAGCCCGGCTGAATCTCCCGCAACCAGAACTTGATGCCCCCAAGGCCTCCTTCGATAATTTGTTCCCCGGAGCCTGCGTGAAACGTGACTTCAATGGGCAGCTCTTCTCCGGTGTAAAATTCAGTCTCCAGGTAAAAGGACTCGTCTGAAAAAGAGACACTTGGCGGTAGCAACTCGCCCAGGACACTCACTTGACAAGTAGCCGTTTTTCCGCCTTCCTGAGTAGTAACCGTGATGGTCGCCTCTCCTTCTGCGATGGCAGTTACCAAACCGTGTTCATCCACCGTGGCTACAGCGGGATTATCCGAAGCCCAACTGACCGATAGATCATTGGCATTGTAAGGATCAATGGTTTCCTTTAGTTGGAGGCTGCCCCCTGCATACATTTCCGCCTCCTCAGGGTCGAGAATCACTCCGTTGACCGGACCGACTTCTCCTTCCACGGGTTTGTACACCCGCACCCAATCGACCCCAAAGGTGTGGGCCTGACCATCCGCCAGTTCTTCTTCGGTGGGCGTCAGGCCTTGAATGGCCCGCCAGGTTTGATCTTCGGTATTGATGATGATGTCCATCGGCTTGCTCAATCCGGTCCGGGTATCGTTGGAGGTGTCGCCGGGATTGACCGCATTGGTGCGATACACCGGATCAATTTGATCTTTTCCAGAACGCACCCGCACCAATTGCCCATCGACATAATACTCCAGGTTCCAGGGATCCAGCCAATAGACGCCGATTCGATGAAAGCCGTCGCTCCAGATGGTGCTGCCATCGGTATAAAAGCTCCCTTCATCGCTGGGTTGCCAATCGGTGAAGGGTTGCCGGATGAAAACGTGATGGCTCAGGTGAATGCGCTTGTCGCTGAACCACTCATTGTTCCAGCGGGAGCTACCATAGGCTTCACAAATGTCGATTTCCTGGGTATCATCTGGGCTGAGCAACCACACATCGGAAGCCAGGACGGCCTTCATGATCTTGACTCGGGTTTCGATATAGACCGGATATTGAATCCGCTGGACTGAGGTCGCACAGCCCAAATTGGTGCGAGCCAGTCGATGAGCCGTGCCATTGGTGTTCAGCGTAATGGAGTCTCCCGGGGTACGGCTGGTTTTGACCTTCATCTGCCCGTCCTCCACATAGATATGATCTCGCTTCCAAAAGGTCGGTGCAGGACCCGTCCAGCCATTGTGGTAGAAATTGGTCCACTTACCGCCGATGGTGGCAGGTTCGGATACCCCTTCAAATTCGTAATTGAAATCATCAGAAACGGCTTCTTGCAGCTCCCACACCCTCCCAGCTCCGGGACTTGGGGGAACCGAAAGGCTGTCCCAATCCTGGGCGATTCCATTCGAGCAGATGCCCCAGGCTAGTAGCAGGAAAAAATAGATTCGGCAGTAGTTCATGGCACAGCGATTTTGTCAGCATCAGTGAGGAAAAGAAAGTTGCAGAAAAGCCCTCGCATTCTCCGCAATCGCCTCATAGACAAAAACTGACACAGCCCTATTTCGTCGCTGGAAAGGGGTGCTGTCAAGACCTTGTTCAGTTTACCAATTGGTGAAGGAGCCATCCTCCCGCTTCAAATGAGGCACCTCTAGCGGTTCAAAGGTCGCGGCTTTTGCCATGGCTTCATTCACCTCGACGCCCAGACCAGGGAGATCCGGCACCTCATAGGAAGTACCGACCAATTGCGGCTGCACAGGATACCATGTGGGATCGTTGTTCCCACTGGATTCAGCAGGGGTATTGATTTCTTCTAGCCAGCAGACATTGGGGCAAGCGGCAGCCAAATGCACACTCGCCGCCGTACAGATTGGCCCCAGCGGGTTGTGAGGCATCAGGTCCAGGTAATAGGCTTCGGCCATCGCAGCGACTTTTTTCGCTTCGGTCAACCCGCCCACATTGCAGACGTCCAGCCGAACAAATTGCGTCAGTTGATGCTCCAGATAGGGCAAAAACTGCCACTTGCTGCTGAACTCTTCCCCGATGGCCAGGGGAAGGGATATCATTTGGCGCAAGGCAGCATAGGCTTTGGGGGATTCGTCCCGGATGGGTTCTTCGATGAAATCCAGGGTGGCAGGCGGCATCCGCTGCACAAAGGAAACCGTTTCCGGCACGGTCAGACGGTGGTGATAGTCGATGCCCAGGGTGATCTCAGGACCGATTTCTTTCCGCAATTCGACCAACCATTGCGCCAATTGAGCGATAGACTGCCGGGGTTCGAAGGTGCGCCCGTCAGGACTGGTTTCATACACTGCCGGAGCCAATCGCAACACCGTCCAACCTTCTTGAATCAGCAGTTTCGCCTTTTCCATCAACTCCTCTTGCGTCCCAAATCTCAGCGAGGCAAAACAAGGCACCCGTTCCCGTTGCTTGCCACCCAGCAATTCATAGACTGGCACGCCCAGGGCTTTCCCTTTGAGGTCGTGCAGCGCCAAGTCGATCGTGGAGATGGCAGCACTCAGCACCCGCCCACCTTCGAAGTACTGACTCCGATACATCTCCTGCCAAATTGCCCCAATGTTTCGGGGATCTTTGCCCTTCAAAAATTCAGCAAAATGCCGAATCGCTCCCATGACCGCCCATTCTCGGGTGGACAATCCTGAAGCCCCCCAGCCGTAGATTCCTTCTTGGGTTTCGACTTTCACGAGCAGTTGACTCCCTCCACCAATGCGGACGGGGTAGGGGTGAATGGCGGAGATGTGCATACAGTTGGTCATTGATTGGGCAAAAGATACAGGGTGTAGATCTTCCTGAGGGGAGCTTTGGCTACACAAAAACTCGACAGTCTGGAATTATTTTCCCCATACATCGGCTTTCTTTCCCAAAATCTCTCATATTCGGGTCCAACCCTTCCTCCCATGGCTCGACCTACTCGCAAAAGATACGGCATTCTGTTCCTGATTTTCATCTCGGTGGTCATCAACTACCTCGACCGCAGCAATATTTCGGTGGCGGCCTTTGCCATCAGCGAGGAACTGGAGTTGAGCAGTGTGCAAATGGGGATTGTGTTTTCGGCCTTTGCCTGGACGTACAGCACCTTGCAAATTCCCGGGGGCCTGCTGGTGGACCTGATTCGGCCCCGCATCTTGTATCCCATCATTTTGACGCTGTGGTCGTTGGCGACTTTGGTTCAGGGCTGGGTTTCTTCCCTGGTAGGCCTGATCGGCAGTCGCGCCGCCATCGGAGTATTCGAGGCCCCCTCCTACCCCGCCAACAATAAGATCGTTACCGCCTGGTTTCCCGAACAAGAGCGGGCCAGCGCCATTGCGGTATATACCTCGGGCCAGTTCATCGGGCTGGCATTTTTGACTCCGGTGTTGGTCCTGATCCAAACCTACCTGGGCTGGCGGGGCTTGTTTGTCGTCTCTGGCCTGATCGGCATTGCCTGGGCCGGAATTTGGTACCTGAGCTATCGAGACCCGGATCGACACGGCAGCGTCAATCAAGCGGAGTTAGCACACATTCAGGCAGATCGCCCAGCGGAACTTCCATCCACAGAAGAGCCGGAACGCGCCCGCTACACCTGGCGAGACCTAAAAGAAGCCTTCATCCATCCCAAATTGTGGGGCGTATATCTGGGGCAGTTTTGTCTTGGTTCCCTCTTCATCTTTTTCCTCACTTGGTTTCCGACCTATTTGGTGAAATACCGAGGGCTAGACTTCATCGAATCGGGCTTCTGGGCCTCGCTGCCTTTTCTTGCCGCCTTCGTGGGCGTGCTTCTCTCGGGCTTCACCTCAGATGCCTTGGTACGCCGCGGGTATTCCCCCGAACTAGCTAGAAAAGCCCCCATCCTCCTAGGTATGCTGCTCTCCATGAGCATCATGGGCGCCAATTTCACCTCCCAACCCGTCTGGATCATCTTCTTCTTGTCCCTCGCCTTTTTCGGCAATGGCCTTTCCTCCATCACCTGGGTATTCGTCTCCCTGCTCGCCCCAAAACACCTCATCGGCCTGATCGGCGGAGTGTTCAATTTCATCGGAGGTTTGTCTGCGGCATTGACCCCCATCATCATCGGCTATCTGGTAGAAGACGGGGATTTTGCTCCCGCACTCTATTATATTGGCGCCCTGGCCGCAATTGGCTTTGCCTGCTATCTGTTTTTGGTGGGGAAAGTGGAACGGATTGAGGTGGGGTGAAGGCGAAGGGAAACCGTGACAATTCGCTGTTCTACTTTCAAGCTAATGCTGTATCCTACCGAAAATGCTGGTATTCATTGTCTTATTTTCCGCATGACTTCGTCAATTTGGC
>JBCCCJ010000307.1:0-6485 GCA_039033615.1 Bacteroidota bacterium | reverse complement strand
TTCCCTGCTGAGCGAAGCGAAGTCCCGCTTGCGGGATTCCCTGCTGAGCGAAGCGAAGTCCAGCTTGCGGGATTCCCTTGTTCCCCCTTGTTCCTTTTTCTCAAAAGGCCGTAATTCGCAGCTATGACTCATGAAGGACTTTCTCGGATAGAATCCCAACTTCAGGCCCAGGGCTATATCACCGAATCTAGCATTGCCATGTCCATTTTTCTGGCGATGCAATTGCAAAAACCATTGTTGATAGAAGGGCCAGCGGGGGTAGGAAAAACCGAGATCGCCAAAGTCATGGCCAAAGTATTGGAAACTGACTTGATCCGACTCCAATGCTACGAAGGGCTGGATGCGAGTCATGCTCTCTACGAATGGAATTATCAGCGGCAACTGCTTCATCTGAAAATGGATGAGAAAAGCGATGCGAGCCTGGTGGATAAAGAAGCAACTTTGTTCAGTGAAAAATTCCTCTTGAAACGCCCCCTGCTTCAAGCCATTACCCATGACAAAGCACCGATTTTACTGATTGATGAGGTAGATCGGGCAGACGAAGAATTCGAAAGCTTTTTTCTGGAGGTATTGTCTGATTGGCAAATCACCGTTCCGGAGATCGGCACGATTCGGGCTACCCATATTCCCTACGTGGTGGTTACGTCCAACCGGGTCCGAGAATTATCTGAAGCCTTGCGGCGGCGGTGCCTGTATCTCTGGATCGACTATCCCAGCTTTGACAAGGAGCTGGCCATCGTGCATCAAAAAGTACCGAATATCAATGAGCGCTTGGCAGAACAAATCTGCCGATTCATGGCGGAAGTTCGGGACATGCGTCTGGAGAAATCTCCCGGCGTAGCTGAAACCCTCGATTGGGCCACGGCCCTGGCCAACCTTCACATCGACCATCTAGATCAGCAAGTGGTCGAAGACACCCTCGGCGTCATCCTCAAAGATTGGCAGGACATTCGTCATGCTCAATTGTCCCTCTCAGAACTGCTGGAAAAAACCGGCATCATCTCCAAATTGGAATGAAACAGGCCCAGCGAGTGTATTTGATCGGATTCATGGGCGCAGGCAAAACAACCATTGGACGGCAACTTGCGCAGGAGATGGGGTGGCATTTTTTGGACCTGGACGATTGGATCGAAGAACAGGCTGGAAAAAGCATTCCCGAGGTATTTCGAGAGGCGGGGGAAGCCGCTTTCCGCCAAATGGAACGACAAGCCATCGAAGCGACTGCCCAATTATTCAGCCCACATATCATCGCTTGCGGTGGCGGCACCCCTTGCCAAGGGGACAACATGGCCCGCCTCAATGAACTAGGGCTCACGATTTATCTGCAACAATCTCCCCAAGAACTGACCCGTCGGCTCTTGCCGTTTCGGGCGCATAGACCCATGATCAGCCAGGTTCCCGAAGCAGGCCTTCAGACGTTCATCGCAGACCTCCTGGCTCAGCGGGAACCTTATTACCTACAGGCACAGCATCATTTTTCCCCTTCCGACGCGCAAGTGCAGCACATTCATGAGTTACTGCGTTTTTCTACTAACTCCTAATTTCTTCCTCTCCATCATGAGTAGCCTCGGCAATCTTTCCAAAATGCGGGTCGAACTGGCTGATCCGATTCAATACACCCTCCAATTGGGGGAGGAAGCCATTCCCATGAATGAGCACATCGGCAAGGAGATCAAGCTGAGCTTCACCGGGCAGATCCATTGCAAAATCTGTGGTCGCAAAACCAAGAAGGCTTATGGAGAGGGCTTTTGTTATCCGCATTTTCGGGATCATCCCGCCAATTCGCCCTGTATCATCAAACCAGAACTGTGTGAAGGGCATCTCGGCAAAGGGCGGGATGTCGAGTGGGAACAAGAACACCATGTCCAACCTCATGTGGTCTATCTGGCGCTGACTGATGCAGTAAAGGTCGGCGTGACCCGATCTACTCAGGTGCCTACCCGCTGGATCGATCAGGGGGCCTGGCAGACGATCAAATTGGCAGAAGTGCCCTACCGAAAATTGGCGGGGGATATTGAGGTCAGCCTCAAAGCAGAAGTGACCGATAAGACCAATTGGCGAAAGATGCTCACCAACGTACAGGCGACGGATCGGGATTTGGTGATCGAAAAGCAACGCTTGATTGACACCTTACCCCCGGAACTGCAGGCTTATGCGAGTGAAGATGACGAAGTGTGGGAACTGAGCTATCCTGTCGAAGAATACCCGGGCAAAGTCAGCAGTTTGTCTCTCGATAAACAGCCTGAAATCACCGAAAAACTCATGGGAATCCGAGGGCAATATTGGTACTTTGAAGGGGGAAAAGTCATCAATATTCGGCGGCACACAGGCTATCAGGTAGAGTTGGATTGGGGCCAAGGTTGAGTTTCGCAAAATCTCTCTGTACCTTGCACATTGGGAGTCAAACATGCGCCGGCTTTACTACTTGATTTTCAGAGGTTTATTGATAAAATAAGCCAGAGTTGTTCGGTTTTTGGTATCGTTTTTTGAATTGAATCAGGTTCCCCCGAATCTCGCGATAAATTCAGAAATCAATATCTGTTAAATGTTAAGCGAAAGCAAACAAGTGTTGAATCTTTAGGTTGGACACTGCAGAGTAATCGGAACTGGTCCATGGCCAATAAAAGCATTTCTCAACAGTTGGGGCTCCTGCGATCCCGCCTGATGTACTACGGAAAGCCGTTCAATCGTCGTCGATTGATGCGCTTCTATCGCGACTTTGTGGAGCCGGGAGATCTGTGCTTCGACGTAGGGGCTCACCTCGGCAATCGGACGGATGCTTGGCTGAGGCTAGGGGCGAAGGTCGTGGCGGTAGATCCTCAACCTGTTTGTATCGAATATTTGCTGAAGCATTTTGGCGATCACCCCAACTTCACCCTGGAACAAAAAGCGATAGGGGAGGTGCCGGGCCAAATGAAGCTGCACATCAGCGAAAAGACCCCCACCATCACCACGCTCGCTGGCCAGGATTGGCAACAAGCCATTCAGGACAAGACCTCCTATAAAGTGAGTTGGGATCAATCCATCCCAGTGGAGGTGATTACCCTCGACCAATTGATCAAGACATACGGAATTCCGGCCTTTTGCAAAATCGACGTAGAAGACTTTGAAATACAAGCACTGCGCGGTTTATCTCAACCCATCCCTGCATTATCCTTCGAATATTTTTCTCCCACCATTGACCGGGCCATTGCCTGCATCCAACAGATGGAAACCCTCGGCCAGTATGAATACAACTGGTCTTTTGGGGAAAGCCAACAAATGGAGAGCGAGCGCTGGCTCACGGTAGGAGATATCCTCAACGTATTTTCCTCTTACACCTCAGACCACCGCTCTGGAGATGTTTACGCCAGAAAACCCAATTCAACAACTGCCTGAGGATGTGGCCTTCAACACACCTTTCATGAAACGATTAGCCAAAACTGTCATGCCAACCAGATGGGGGGAATTCCAGATGATTGCTTATGCCAATCATCCGCAGGAAATGCCGCATTTGGCTCTGGTAAGTGGAGAACTCCCTCCAGAACAACCGACCTTGGTCCGGATTCACTCGGAATGCATGACTGGAGATGTATTCGGGTCGGTCCGTTGTGATTGCGGAGAACAACTGGAAACTGCGCTTCGCATGACCTCTGAGCAAGGCGGGGTGGTCCTGTACCTCAGACAGGAAGGGCGAGGGATTGGGCTGGTGAACAAACTGCATGCCTATAACTTACAAGACAAAGGATTTGATACTGCGGAAGCCAATATGGAGTTGGGATTTGAGGTGGACTCCCGAAGATTTGACATCGCCATCGGCATGCTGCAAGACCTTGGCATTCGGCAAATCCGCCTGATGACCAACAATCCCGAAAAACTAGCGGCCTTCCAGGAAGCGCAGGTAGAGGTGGTAGAACGCGTACCTTTGATCATTTCTCCCCGTCAGGAAAACACCTTTTACCTCAAGACCAAGCAAAAGGTCATGGGGCATATGCTCAACATGTCGATGAATGGAAATGGCCACCACCCTGACAACAGCTGATCAAATTCTGGAGCGATGGTGGGAGCGCTTATTGGAACTCCGCCAACGGCTCAATGATTGGGAAGAGCCTTTGCGCTTGATTGGCCTGAGTCGAGATCAAATCTGGCTGAACCCCAAAACGGAAAGCTGGGAAGAGGCCGAAGTGCTGGTTGCCGTAGAGGGGCAGGAAGTGGAAGTGTCTGCTAACGTAGCCTGTTTCCAACCCCTGGACTTGTTTCGCTTGAAGCAATTGCAGCTCGGCAAACTCGAACCGAGCATTTCTCAGCTTTTGGTAGAATACTTGCCGTATGCGTTGTTGCCGCGCTACGCAACCCAAACAAAGCGGGCCATTGCAGTTTCTCATTTTGCCCAATCTCTGGATGGAAAAATTGCCACCAACTGTGGAGACTCCCGATGGATCGGCAATCCCGGCAATCTGCTGCATGCCCATCGGATGCGCGCCCTACTGGATGGTATCATGATTGGCACCCGCACCCTGCAAAATGACCAACCTTCGCTGACCGTCCGACTGGTCACTGGCCCCAATCCCCGCCGAATTGTGCTCAGTTCTTCCGCCCGAGACTTCAGCAGTTTATTCGCCAGTTCGCCCGATCCAGTCCTGGTGTTGGGAAACGGTGAGCCAGCTTCTGGGGACAACCTCGAATACGAACGTCTCCCGGCGGCATCTGGGCATATTCCCTGCCAGACCATCTTGGAGCATTTGTATCAAAAAGGCATCCGCTCGGTCTATATCGAAGGCGGTTCGGAAACCACTTCGCACTTCTTGCGAGAACACATGATCGACATCATGCAGCTGCATTTGTCGCCTCGGGTGTTTGGATCTGGAATCAGTGGGATCGTTTTACCTGAAATCGAGGAGGTGCGCCAATGCGTTTCTTTCGAACATTTTGCTTTTATGCCAGTAGGTGATAGTGTTATGTTTGTAGGAGAACCGCGATGGAATGTCCCAAATGAACCAAAGTCGTAGTTGCTGGCATGAGTCAGCCACCCGAACCAGTATTGTATCAGCACCCTTACCAGCCTTAGAAGCTGGCATGGTTCGCGTTCAAGCCTTGTATTCCCTGATCAGTACGGGCACCGAACGCCTCGTTGCCAGGGGGCAGGTTCCAACGGAGGTAACCCATCAAATGCAAGTTCCCTACATGGGGGGCAATTTTCCTTTCCCCATCAAGTATGGGTATTCTCTCGTTGGCAAGATCACTTCTGAGGAACATCCCTATCACAATCGCCTGGTGCACCTGCTTCATCCTCATCAGGATGTCTGTCAGGTTGCGTCTCAGGACATCTTTTTGATTCCGGAGGAAGTGTCAGCCAAACGAGCCATCCTGGCCAGTAATCTGGAAACCGCAGTCAATGCGGTTTGGGACTCGGGCGTCTCCATCGGAGACAAAGTCTTGGTAGTTGGCTTTGGGGTGATTGGCTCCTTGGTCGCTCGCGTCCTCTCTATGATTGGTGGGGTAGAGGTGGTCGTACAGGAGTTGGACCTGCGCCGTCGCAACCTTGCAGAGCAATTGGGGTTCTGGACCCAAATCCAAGGCACCGAAAATGTGCTGATGGATTGTGCTTTTCATACCAGTTCTACTGCGAAAGGCCTTCAATCTGCCATCGATCAAGTTGGCTTTGAAGGCAAGGTGATTGAATTGAGTTGGTATGGTACGCAGAGTGCCAGCCTGGAATTGGGGGGAACCTTTCATTCGCAGCGCAAACAACTGATCAGCTCTCAGGTATCGCAATTGCCTGCGGATCGCAAAGGCCGCTGGAATTACCGTCGCCGCAAAGAAGTGGTGTTCGAATTGCTCAAATCCCCCATTTTCGATCAACATCTGACCCACGAAATTCCCTTCGATCAATTGCCAGAGGTCTTCGATCAAATTCGCCTAGGCACCAATAAGGAGCTGAGTTGGGTGGTGAGGTATTGAAAAGAGATCGCTTCGCTGGCGGAGGTCAGACTCCCAAAGTTGAATTCTCACCTATGCGGCGCAAGAACTGGGTTTTCCCTTAGAAAGAAGCATTCAGTAACCGTAACAGGTAAAACACCGAATGTACACCACTGGACATTTCTTGAATTCCTTTTGTTTTCTGTTGTCTAAGTGAGACTCAAAAAATAACTTGGACCTTTTCACTTGTTCTTTCGTCCCAGTTCTTCGTGAAGGCTCGACTTTGGGTCCCTTTTTCCCAAAGTCTCGTGCCTTGGCCCGCCAACCAGTCGGTGTTGATTCCTCGACCTGAAACGAAATAACCGCGCGAAAAGAGGAAGTTATTTTTCAAGTATCACTAAGTGTAAGGTCGCCTTTCCCGCACCGCCAGGCGGAATCTTCGACAAACGGGATTTCGCAAGCCCAACTGGGACCTACTTTTTTCGTGTGAAAAAAGGTACGCGCTCATATGCTTGTGGCAACCCTGATCGAAATCGCCACGGACAAATGTGGGCATTTTTCATATGGGCGTACCTACGGCACGCCTG
>JBCCCJ010000306.1:0-6488 GCA_039033615.1 Bacteroidota bacterium | reverse complement strand
CCAATGGCGGTTGGGGTACCAACTACCCTGACTTTGCCCAGCGAGTAGCCGCAGCCAATGGCCTCTATGATGAATGTGGGGAACCCATCGTGTATGTGGTCAACGATGATGTCTTTGGTAAGAATCCGAATCCGCCTGGCAACTTGGTACCCGCCATCAATGGGAATCTGTTTCTAAAAGATCGTTTCATCAAATGGGCAAAACCTTTTACCCCTTTTGAAAATCCTAGTCCTACCCCATTAGCTACCGAGAATTTTGAAGCGCCCTTGTTTGAAAAGCCAGGACATCCTGATGAGTATTTTTTGGTATACAGCAACAGTTCAACCTTAGGGAATCAAGTGTTTTTTGCCACCTATGACGCCTCCACCAATTCTGTTTCACAAGTAAGCGACCCAACCCTAGGACTAGAAGCCTTCGGGTCAGCAGCCCCCCAGGTTCGTTTTGCGGTATCTCAAATATTGGACAACAACGGACGAAATGTCTATGTGGTGACCCAAGAAAACGAAGTGCGATCTATTCCCATCTCAAGCATCGGCGATATTTTTGCCCCAGTCCTTTTAGAAGCTCGCGGTCCATTGGTTGACCTTCTTTCTGCCGAATTAGAGCTTTCTCATGATGGTAGGACCTTGGCTTGGGCGACCAATTCTTTGTCTCCCGAAACGGCCTTGATCCACTTTTTTGATCTGCCGACCAATACTCATACCACCTTTGAGTTGGCACCGGGCGCCTTTCGCAAGATCACCGGGTTGGAATTTCTGGCTGATGGCAGATTGGCGATTTCGGCTACGTGGAATGGTGGCTATGATGTGTTCAATGGTGTGACGATTTTCAATACCAGTTTGACGGGCTTGAATCACATCAGTGGTTCAGAGGACTATGCCAATTCGATGTTGGAATTAGGCGTGGATGGGCGCTATTTGTTGTACGCGAATAAGGGGGATCACATTCTTTGCGTCCATACCTTTTTCCATGCGATTTCCACTGCCTACTCGATAGACCTGATGACAACTCCCAGTTCTGGCTTATTTTCCGGCTTGAATTCAGCTGCTGCGGTTTCGGGAGCCTTGCCTGACCAGATAGACGGGGAGTTTTATGTCTATCCCTTGGAATGCCCCTCCGATGGTGGGCCTTCTCCTTTTCGATTGCCTGAAGAGGTACCGGAGGTTCCGCTACCACCGGATGTTACCTTTGAACCACTGATTCGTCCCTATTCCCCCCTCCGTTGAACCCAACTATTTCCTTTCCCATGAAATCAATGTCTCTTTTTCTAGGAACCTTGCTGCTAGCTACAGCCTCATTTGCTCAGCCCCAACAGCCACAAGTACTGTATAGCGATACCTCCCATCTGATCCCCATTGCTGGATTGATGGTTGACCGAGGGGATGAATATCAATTGCTCACTCGCCGAGCCGTCAATGGAGTCACCCGCTACCGACTAGATACCAGTTTCCAAGTACTGGAAGAGCGAATTCTCTATTTGAGTAGTACCATCGAAGACCTAATTCCGTTTCCCGATGGGAGGGTGATGGTAACTGGCTACCTATACAATGTTGACAACACCTCCAAAGTCAGCGCGATCAAAGTAGCTCCAGATGGGAGTCCCGAATGGCAAGCCTTTGGCGGGTATGAAGGCTTCGGAATTGGATTTGGGCATAGCACCATGGTAGAAAATGGGAACCTCCTCTTGATTGGGAGGCATCTCAAGCAAGGCTATTATGACCTAACCTTATCCAAAATAGACTCCCAAGGGACCGCAGTTTGGAACCGATCCTATTCCCCCATTGGCTCTTGCTTCGGGATGAATGTCTTGCAAGGGCACAATGGAAATTATTTGGCGATCGGGACCGTAGCAGCTTCTGACACGGTGAGTCCGGCTGGTTGGTTATTGGAAACCAATCAGAACGGCGATTCCCTCCGCAGTGTTCGCTTCGGGGAACATGATGATCGAACCACCAACATTTTCGCTTCTGGAGATGGCTATTTGATCACTGGTCAAGCAAATTTCTATCAAGCATGGCGCCCAGCCTCGCTCAAGCTCTGGCGATTTGATGCCAATTTGAATCTGGAGTGGGAAAAGAGTTTTCGTTACACCGATTCTTTGGGAATCGAACACGATATTCGGGTAACAAAGGCCGCCAAAACCAAAGATCAAGGATGCATCGTCTTAGGGAAAACTTTTGAAACCATCCATGACAGCTTGACAGAGCAACAACTGTATCTGGGCAAATTTTCTAGCGAGGGACTACTAGAATGGGAAATGACCTTGGGAGTGAGGGACGAAGCCAATCATTTTCCCAAAGATGTACTGCCGCTAGAAGGTGGGGGGTACCTTGTGACGGCTCATATAGAAGACTTCACACCCTTGCCAGGTCAAATTTACACCTACTACGCCCGCCTCTCCGACGATGGCACTCCCGTGATCAAGGTCTCCCGAGAGCTGGAACTACCGGAATTGGCGGTGGCGATTCACCCCAACCCATTTGATGCAGAGCTCCGCGGGAGCATCCAATTGGAGCGACCCGAAGCAGTGGAAGTCTCCATCTATGACTTGCAGGGGCGGCAGTTAAATGCTCAGCAAGTCCAAGGGCAGATAGGACGAAATGCCTTTGTTATTTCTACGGATCATTTGCCGCCAGCGAGTTATCTGCTGCGGGTTTCCAGTTCAGAAGGACAATGGTCGCAGGTAGTAGTCAAGCGGTAGGACCAGATTGCATTTGGTCACGCGCAACTTCGGGAGGTACCCCTCCTGAAAATAAACCTCGTAGGTTTCGCAAACCTACGAGGTTTTTGTCGCGTTGCAAACGTGTGCAAGCGAAGAAATTCTGAGCTATCGCGTCTCCTATTTCGCAGAGAACAACTCGTGGCCCTCGTCTCCCCCAGACATCAGGTAAGCCACCAGATCCAGCAATTCCTCCTCATTGAGGCGATTGACCAAGGCCGCTGGCATGGGCGAAACCGGGGAGGGTTTTCGTTCGCTGATGAGGTCGGCTTCCAGCTCTACGGTTTCATTTGGCAAATAAGGATTGGGACTGATGACCACCTTGCCTTCGGTTTCTCCCACGATGCGACCCACCCGTACGCTGCCATCTTCCATGGTGAAGAGGGTGTTGGCGTATTGATCTGATACCTCATCGCTGGGCGACATGATGGAGATCATCAGGTCTCGGCTAGAGAAGCGGGTGCCAATTTGGGTCAAATCCGGCCCGATGGCGTTGCCGTGTCCGGCGATGGCGTGGCAAGCGGCACAGGTGGCTGCTTCATACATGCGACGTCCCTGCTCATAGTCGCGGGCTTCTCCTTTGTTGTCGCCTAGCAAGACCATCATCTCCCGGAACTCATATTTTTTCCCAGGGCCTTTGGGTTGGGGGAGATCAGCCAAGAGGTTTTCCGCCTCAAACTGACCCGACAATTCTGCCATGGCAAGGCGCTCTTCCTCTGGCACGTTTTCCAGCGCCATGGTCCGAATCGCATCAATGAAGCCTTTGTAATTCACGCCCCCGCTGCGATTCAACGCATCGAAAAACCACTGAAAGTATTGCTGGCGAAGCGCTGGAGTCCAGCCGGACTTGGCTTGACTCAAGGCGAGAGCATAAGCAATCTCTTGCGTGGGGGGCATATTCTTGAGCATCTTGGCGATGGCCGGACCATAGCGATCACTGCGCTCGGTCAAGGCCTCCGAGATGGTCACCGCATGCGTCTGTCCGCCATCTTCATCTGCCATCAAGGCCAAGGTCTTAGCAGGCATAGAGGGTGCATCCACCGCCGCGAGGAGTTCGGCCATCCGGCGATTGACATCTGGGCTAGAAGCCGGAAAATGCGGATCAAGTTTAGCGATCAAGGTCTGCTTGATTTCCGTTGGTTGGTCAAAGCGAACCAGTTGGAGTTCATACGCACGCAACATCGCTAGCTGTTGCTCTTCGTTCAGGTCCTCCCAATTCTCATCCTCAAGAACTTCCATCCCTAGACGGTGATATTCTGGGGCTCCTATTTGCGCGATGGCAATTGCGGTTTCGATCGATGCCCAATCACTCCCCAAATTGCCAATGTTTTTGAGCCATATGGTGGGAGGGTTTTGTTGAAGGGCAATTCTGGCCGCGTAGCGGATGAAGCGATCTTCATGCCCCATCGCTTGAATCAATTTAGGCGTGATGGGGAACTTCCCCTTTCCATGCAGCGCTTCCAACTCCCGCCGCAATTGTCGCGCTTCTGCAAATTCTGCGTTGGTGCCAGCTTGGGGACTGGTATCCTCTGGTCCGGTATAGACCACTCGATACAGACCAGAGCCGAGGCGACGACCTCCGGTGGCGAAGTACATCGCCCCGTCTGCTCCTACGATGCCATCTGTGAGCGGCAAAGGCACTCCAGAGAGAAATTCTTCTACTTCCCCTTGGTAGCTACTGCCGTCGGGAACGAGATTGATCTGATACATGGTGCCAAAGCTCCAGTCAAAGACGTACAGGGCCTGCTGATTGCGGGCCGGGAATTTCGCTCCCGTACCCATCATGACTCCGGTAGGCGAACCTTGACCGATGTTGGCAACTGGAGGAAGATTATCTGGAAAATATTCAGCCCATTTGTCGGAACCTGTTCGCCAGCCATAATCACTGCCGCTGACGACGTGACACACCCGTACCGGACGATACCAAGGCATTCCCAGGTCCCACTCCATGTCGGAATCGAAGATGAATAATTCCCCATCCCCATTGAAGGCCACGTCATAGGGATTGCGATAGCCGACACTGATCAGCTCCCAATTCTCCCCCAGAGAATCCGTTTTCGCCACCCAGGCACCTGGAGGCTTGATGTGGGAGGCATGGCCGCGAGGGTCCTTGATGGTGGGCATGATGCGATCTGACTGCCAATTGGCGGGCTGGCGGGAAGTAAATTCTGTAGGCAGGTCGGTATGGTTGCCCCCTACCACGTAGAGAGAGTTGCCATCAGGAGCCAATACCACAGTATGGGGACCATGTTCGCCTTCTCCACTAAATCCTTTTAAGGTCGTGACCTGATCCAATTCCCCGTCGCCATCACTGTCGGTTACCCGGTAAAAGCCACTTGCGTGCCCAGCAATCGCATTTCTTTCGCTGGCATTGACCACTACATAAAGGCTGTTGTAGGCCCAGAGTAAGCCCTGCGCCGCCCCGATGGACACCGGGATGGAATCTACCTGAACCTTGCCATTGGGGTCATCCAAGGCTGGTAATTGAATGCGGTACAGACCGCCATATTGATCGGAAGCGATCAGGTCGCCATTGGGATCTTGGGCGAGGGACACCCAGGAACCTTGTTCATTCTCGGAAGGGCTGTACAGCAAGGTCGCTTCAAAACCGGGTTGCAATTGGAGTTCATTGCCCTGGACAACGGCTCCTTCCTCTTTGGCAGAAGGTTCAGCAGGATCAGCTTGGCAGGCAAATAGCAAGCTCAATAGACCCAAGGCCATCAAGCGGAAGGTAGTAGTATGGATAAGTTTCATGTGAGAGAGGGGATTGAATACTATTCAAGGTACTGGTTTTGAGGGAATCATAACAGGAGAAATCCATTTCTCAAGCAGGAGAAAAGAAAGGGTAACAAAAACGGGGACCATTCGGCCCCCGAGAAAGGTAGGTGTTGGTTCTTCTCTGAGAAGGTCAGGCAGCCACTTTGGTCTGCTCAGCGGTCTCATTCTTGGTGCGGTTTCTCATGTACATATACAATCCACCGAAGAGTACGATCAATATCATGGGTAACAAGGTCATGGTTGACAAGGTCATTTGTCCGGTGGCTACGCTCAGGGCTTCGCCAGAGAGACCTGCTTCAGCAGCTTTGGCGCGATTTCCTTCAATCATTCCTCCAAATAAGGGCTGAACGGCTCCAGACATGAACATGCCCATTGCTCCGACGATAGACAAACCAAGGGCACCACTTTTGGGGATATGTTCTGCCACAAAGCCAATCATGTTTGGCCAGAAGTAAGCGATTCCCAACCCAAAAGCAATGGCTGCAACATATACCATGGCTCCGGATGTGGAACTCAGGAGATACAATCCGATGGTAGCCAGGACAGCAGATCCCAAGAGTACTCCAGTAGTGTTGAATTGGGCAACGGCATGTCCTCCGAAGTAGCGAGCAATCGTCATGACTCCGAAGGTCAGGGCCATCACGAACATGGGAGTAGCTCCACTCCCTTTCAATGTGATTGGTACCCACTGATTGGGGCCAAATTCAGAGGTCGCGGTTAGTGCCATACACGCCAGAATGAAAATGAACAAGGGGGAAAGCATTGCGCTTAGATTGCCCCCAATGGTAGCTCCTTCTTGTACTTTGGCAGCAGGCCATTTTTGACCTAAAAATAAATATGCGTAGATGAGGGTCGGAATCAAGATGATGCCGACTTGTATTTGCCAACCCATACTCTGCTGATTGTTTTGCTGACCAGTTGTTTCGTCAATACCTGGAAGAATGAATGTATTCTTTCTATCCTCTACAATTAAACCACGACCAAGAAGTGT
>JBCCCJ010000305.1:0-6498 GCA_039033615.1 Bacteroidota bacterium | reverse complement strand
GGTCTGTCGGGCAAGGATGCCGGAATGATCACCTGCACGCCCACGAATGCCAGCCTCGGGTTTGTCGGCACGCCGGATAAGGTCCACCGTGATGGTGAATGCGCTGCATCGAAGAACCGATTCGGATTGTTGTCCAGCGGGGTGCGTCAATCCCTCGCACGGCCCGGAAATCCGGCTCAGCACGCTATGTAGTTTGGTGTGCCACTAGATTCGTAGTTGAGCCAAAGAAAAAAGAGCAAATGTAGAAGAGAGAGCAGCTTGCGGATGGCAAGAGGCTTCGATACTGAATCCACCTCCACAAAAAAAGAGACTTCCCAATGGAAAGCCTCTCTTCACAATAAAGCCTAAAGTAGAATTGTGATTATCCGTAGAGCTCAGCGACTTTTTCCCAATTAATCACGTGGAAGAAGGCTGAGATGTAATCTGGACGACGATTCTGGTAATTCAGGTAGTAGGCGTGCTCCCAGACATCCAACCCGAGCAGGGGAGTTCCCTGATCATCGGCAACATCCATCAACGGATTGTCCTGGTTTGGGGTGGAGGTAACCGCTACAGAACCATCTTCGTTTTTGATCAACCAAGCCCAACCAGAACCGAAGCGGGTAGCTGCCGCTTTGGAGAAGGCTTCTTTGAATCCTTCGTAGGAACCAAAAGCCGTATTGATGGCATCTCCCAAGGCTCCGGAGGGCTCTCCGCCTCCATTGGGGCTCATGATCTGCCAAAACAAACTGTGGTTGTAAAATCCGCCGCCATTGTTCCGTACGGCACCAGAGTGCTTGGAAACGTTGGCAAGGATGGCTTCGATGTTGTGATCCGCCAGGTCGGTGCCTTCGATGGCGGCGTTCAATTTTTTGGTGTACCCGGCGTGGTGTTTGCCGTGGTGAATACCCATGGTGCGTGCGTCAATGTGTGGCTCCAGGGCATCTTGTGCATAAGGGAGTTCAGGTAGGGTAAATGCCATGATGACTTATTAATGTGTTGTTTTACTCTTGCTAACTAATGTCTCAACACAAAGTTATGGATTTTTTCGATTGTCCATGAATCCTTTGATTGGCATCTGTTCTCCCCGTTGCAACCAATTGTCTGCGGGGTACTCCGATTCCTGGTCAATCACATGCAGGGCATAGGCTTGGCGAGGGACTGCCGAGTGATTGGCTTCGCTATAATGCGGCAACAGTCCGTGTAGCAATACCAGGCTACCAGCAGGGACCTCCAGCGGAACATAGCCTTCTCCTGGCAAAGGGGTCGTATCCAAGGTTTTCATCTGTACGGCCCATCCCCCCCTGACAAATCGCTGCTTCAGGCCCAAACGATGTCCGCCCGGCAACGCCCACAAGCATCCATTCTCCAGGGTGGCGTCCTGCATCGCAAACCAAAAGCCCATAACGCTGATGGGTTCGGTATATAAAAAGGTAGCGTCTTGGTGAATGTTGACCTCGCCTCCGATGCGGGGTTGTTTGAAGATATACATGGATTGGAGCAAGCCCGCTTGTTGCAGCCCTATTTCCTGCGCAATCTGATGCCACCGGGCTTGATAAGAAAACTTTCTAAAAATGGGGTCCAGGTCATGGAGGGCATGCCCCAATTTGTTGACCCGGTGGGTATCTCCCTGCGTGGAAGCAACGCCCTCTTCCATGAATACACGGATTTTTCCGCCCGAATCCAGGAAGTATTGATTGCTCTGGCGCTCCTGTTCTTGGGTGGTGAAGATGGAGTGATCCCATTCCGTCTTCAAGTTTTCTACCAATCGCTCCGCTTGTTGAACCATTGACGCACAATCTCTTACCGAAACTTGGTTCTCAAGGACGAGGTAGCCATTTTCAGCATAAAATTTGCGCTGACTTTGGGTAAGTATTGATTTCATTCAAGGAATTTTCTTAGGAAAAAATTTATACTTTCATACCAGAATCCTCATTTCTGGTTCATAGTTTTGCCGCACTTTCAACCTGCACTCCTAGATGTCTTTGATTTTTTAACCCCAAAGCAGATCAGCATTCACTCATGAAATTGATCTCTCCTACCTTCTTTCTCCTTGGCTCTCTCTTTCTCTTCACCGCTTCTCTCTCCGCCCAATCTATTGTTGCTACCCGTCCACATCCTCCGCAGACAATGACACCTAGAAAAGTGTGTGATCAGAAATCCACCTGGATCAAAGGTCATTGGCGCTGGGATAAAAAAAAGCAAACCTATCTCTGGCAAAAAGGCCAGTGCATAAAAGTACAAAAAGGCAGCGTGTACAAATCTGGAAAATGGCGAAAAGTCGCCAATGGCTGGTTGTGGGAACCAGGTAAGTGGCAAAAGGTAAGTCAATTTTCATCCACCAAAAGATGAAACCTTTCCGGACTCGCTACGTTCAGCCTACCATGAACTCTCAATCTCCATTCCAACGAATGTATGACGGATCTCTCCAAGGTCCGAATGGCAGATTGGTTTTCCCTATTCACTAGGCAGTTTTCAACCATTGCACATATATCAGGGCCCGTCAGGGCCCTTTTTTTTGTGCCATCCCGCATCCTTTCATTCCATCCCTTATCTTTGTTCCCATGAATCAGCGACCGTATACCGTTACTTCAGCCCTCCCCTATGCGAATGGCCCCTTGCACATCGGCCACATTGCCGGGGCCTACCTTCCCGCCGACATCTATGTCCGCTATTTGCGGCTGCGAAAGCGAGATGTCGTGTACATCTGTGGAAGTGATGAACATGGGGCAGCCATTACCTTACGGGCCAAAAAAGAAGGCACGACTCCCAAAGCCATTGTGGATGAATATCACCAGCTCAACAAAGCCACCTTTCAACGGTTCGGGATTTCCTTTGACATCTACCACCGCACCAGCGAGCAGATTCATCATGAGACTTCCCAGGACTTTTTCCGGAAGTTGTATGAAAACGGGGCATTTTCTGAGAAAACCAACGAACAATTCTTCGACGAAGAATATCAGCAGTTCCTGGCCGACCGCTATGTCAAAGGCACTTGCCCTCGCTGTAGCTACCACAGTGCTTATGGCGATCAATGCGAAAACTGTGGCTCTTCGCTTTCTCCTACCGATCTCATCAACCCCATCTCCACCCTCAGTGGTAAGCCTCCGGTCTTGAAGACGACCACCCATTGGTACCTCAAGCTAGATGAAGCGGAACCTTGGTTGAAAGAGTGGTTGCTGGAAGGGAAAAAGGATCAGTGGAAAAACAATGTCTATGGGCAATGCAGCTCCTGGCTGAAAGAAGGCCTTCAACCGCGCTCCATGACGCGAGATCTGGATTGGGGCGTTGATGTACCTTTACCGGAAGCTGAAGGTAAAAAACTCTACGTCTGGCTGGATGCGCCGATTGGCTACATCTCGGCGACCAAGCAATGGGCCAAGGACCACGGCAAAGACTGGGAACGCTACTGGAAACTACAAGAGAATCCCGAAGACAATAGTCGTCTGATTCACTTCATCGGAAAGGACAACATCGTCTTCCACTGCATCATCTTCCCTTCGATTCTCCACACCTACGGAGAGTATTTGGTACCAGATGACGTGCCTGCCAATGAATTCCTGAATCTGGAAGGAGACAAAATGTCTACCTCTCGGAATCACGCGGTTTGGTTGCATGAATACCTGAATGATTTTCCTGGAAAGGAGGACGTGCTTCGCTATGCGCTCTGCTCCATTTTACCAGAAAACAAAGACGCGGACTTCACCTGGAAGGATTTTCAGGCCAGGAACAACAATGAATTGGTCGCCATTCTCGGAAACTTTGTCAATCGCATCATTGTGCTGACGAAGAAATATTTCAGCGGAGAAGTACCTGCTCCCAACGAGATTGGTGCCGAAGCTGCTCAAACAGTACAGGCCGAAATCGCTGGTCATATCGCCCAAGTGGAGGAAAGTCTGGAAGGATTTCGGTTTCGGGAAGCCCTGGCTTCTTTTATCAATATCGCCAGAGCGGGCAATAAGTACCTGACGGATGAAGAGCCCTGGAAAAAATGGAAAACCCAGCCCGAAGCGGTGAACACGACCTTGCATACCTGCGTGCAAATCATCGCTCAATTGGGGATTCTCTCCAAGACCTTCCTACCAAATACCGCTGAGAAGTTGTTTGATTTACTTCAATTCGATGGCAGTGGATTCAACTGGGAAGATCTGGAGAAATCAGCATTCATTCCGGCAGGTCATCACCTCTATGCTGGCAAAGAGCCCAAGATTCTATTTGAAAAAATCGACGATTCCGTGATCGAAGAACAACTCAACAAACTGGCTGCGGCCAAAGAAGCTGCCGAAGGAGGAGCCAATCCCGTTCCAGCTGCGAAGGCGGAGATCACCTTCGATGATTTTCAAGGCATGGACATCCGGATCGGGACCATTCTGGAAGCGAGCAAGGTTCCCAAAGCGGACAAACTCCTCCAATTCAAGGTAGATACCGGGGTGGATCAACGCACCATCGTGTCAGGGGTAGCCAAGTTTTTCCAACCAGAAGAATTGGTCGGCAAACAAGTCCCGGTCCTGATCAACCTCAAACCGCGAAAGATTCGGGGCGTGGTATCTCAAGGCATGATTTTGTTCGCGGAAGATCTGGAGGAGACGCTTCACCTGCTCAGCCCTCCCCATCTGGTTGATCCTGGTTCCAGTGTCAATTGAAAAAGCGATCCCATATATGGTCTGGCTTGATCCTCTTCTTTTCGGTGGGGATGATGCCAGCTCTGTTGGCCTTCGCCATGCAGTTTCATTTTTTGTTTCCGCTGAGTCATCGCCTGTTCCAACTGCAACACAATGCGTTTGATCACTTGGAATTTCATACTGATCGCTACGACTATCAAGTAGGAGATACGGTCAAAGTATTCTTCAGCAGTGGCAGAAGCGATTCCATCACGCTCAGTCTCCATCGAGTCGATTCCAGTCAGACCCTGGTTCAGCAATCTACGCATCTAGGCCTGACACAACGGATTCCGTCCCGCTCCGCCGTAAGTGGAACCACGTGGGACGATTTTGCTGCGATGCCGATTTCGCCAGCCGTTGGACCCGGTTGGTATACATTGGCGATTGACAATGGGAAGGAGGCAAAACGGCAAAGCGTGTTTGTCCAACCCACCCCCGGAAGAGTCCAGCGAAAGGTCGCGCTGATCTTCTCCACCAACACCTGGAATGCCTACAATGATTGGGGGGGACAAAGCCTGTACTCTGCCAATTATACTTCCTTGGTGAGTTTTCTTCGCCCGCAGCCAGCTTCCGATCCTTATCTCCCCAATCGCCTCACCTACCATCAATTGTATCATCAGGCGGCCAATCAGGATCGAAACGTTTGGGACTTGCTTCACCTCGGTGATGCTACGCCGGACGGATACAGCATGGAACGCTTGCACGAGCACGACCCGCGTTTGCTGGAATATTCGGTGTGGATCTTCTCTACCCATCCGGAATATTGGAGTCGGGAGATGATGCATCACCTGAATGCCTTCCTCGATCGAGGCGGTTCTGCGCTGTTCTTGGCGGGAAATGTGGCGGCCTACCTCGCAGATTTGAACCCTCCTCAACAGAGCCTACAAGTATTTCGGAGAAAACAAGATTTTTGGGAGTTTGCTGATACCACAGGGATACGGCCTTTCGGTACGCAGGCCTCTCAACTGGGATTTCATACCTACAGCCCTTACGAGGTGGTGAATGATACTTCCTGGGTATGGGATGGTTTGGGGATTCAGAAGGGCGACCTGATCGGCAAGGTCAGCGATTCCTATGATTACACCTTTATGTATGATCATTGGTGGGAGATGCTGGCCAGTCTTCGCATGCGAGGCAAGAAAGGTGCTGCTTCCGGCATGGAGATTGATAAAATCTATGCTGGCACCCCTTCCAATTGGGTATCTCTGGCCAGTGGGTTCAATCCAGCCCTTCCTGGACATGGAGAAGTCTATCCAGATCCAGCAGTCGAATGGGAGCCTGGAGGCGGAGCGGATATGGGATATTATCTCCATCCAGGCGGCGGCATGGTGTTCCACGCCAGTTCCATGAGTTTCACAGGGGCCTTCAAAAAGGATGGGCAATTGCGGACCATGGTGAGGCATGTATTGGAAAGGTGTCTGAGTTTTCCCAGCCCGCAGGCTACGCCTTAAGTAGGGTGCGGGACCGCTGACGCTGCGGGAGGCGAGATGCGGGATTGCCGCTGGCAAGAAGGTGATTCCCCCCGTTTCCGACGGAAACTGCCCCCCTCGGTCCGGCGCGGCAGGCCTGGCGAGGGGGGCAAGGTCATGTGGCTGGCAGCTCGAATAGGGCAATCGAAGATTGGGAGGATTCAGGGCATCGCCCAGAGGACCGCGCCCCCCTTCCGCTGACTCGTGCGCGGCTCAAGGGGGGGGCAGCAGCCGAAGGCGGCGGGGGGACCATTACCCCCGTTTCCGACGGAAACTGCCCCCCTCGGTCTGGCGCGGCAGGCCCGGCGAGGGGGGCAAGGTCATGTGGCTGGCAGCTCGAATAGGGCAATCGAAGATTGGGAGGATTCAGGGCATCGCCCAGAGGACCG
>JBCCCJ010000304.1:0-6521 GCA_039033615.1 Bacteroidota bacterium | reverse complement strand
GCTCTTTGGGGTGATTCTGGCGATTTATGACGGCATCACCGAGCGCAAGCGCACCCGCCAACGAGAAGCCGAAGAGCGGGAAGGTCAGATTCAGCGCTACCAGGAAGAGATCGACGATTTTCGGGGTTGGCGGGAGAAGGAGGCCAGCTACCGCATTGTAGGGAACATTCGCCGCCTCAATCAACTGGGAATCTCTGAAATCAATTTGGAAGATTGTTTTTTGGTAGGGGCTAACTTGAAAAGCGCCAATCTGGCTGGAGCGAAAATGCGGAAAGCCAATTTGGAAGGCGCCAACCTGCAGCGCGTCAACCTGGAGAATGCCAATCTCAATGGAGCCGTCCTGCATGACACCAATTTGCAAGGGGCCAATTTGAAGGGGGCCAATCTCAAAGGGGCGAATTTTGTCGAAGGCCAAAGCCTGATTCGCTCTATTTCGCTCATGAAATCCCAGCTGGACAAGGCCGATCTGCGGGGCGTTACCCTGGATCAGACCCGCCTCGAAGGCGTCAACCTAGCAGGAGCCATGTTTGAAGAAGTCCACCGCCAAGTGCTGGTACGCATGGGAGCGGAAATCAAACACACGGTTTTTCAACCGGGGAACTCCCGTCGAGCGACTCAGCGAAGGGGCCGGGAAACCAGGGTTTCGATCCGAGAACATGCCCCTCGGGAAGTTTCCCCTTCGCCTGAACCGCCAGAAGTCTCAGATGATGCCCAGAAGGAAGAAAGCTGAATCTCCCAGCCCAATCAAAACCATATTTCCTGGGCCAAGCGGAAGGTATTGCTATGAGCCTCGACGATGTCCCGAATTCTGGGAGAATAGCCCCCTCCCAAGGAGACGATGACGGGAATTTGATGGCGGTGGCATAGGTTCAGCACAAACGCGTCTCTGGCCTTACAGCCGTCAATCGTACAGGCGAGTTTGCCCAATTTGTCCGTCTGCAGGATGTCAACCCCCGCCAAATACATCACCAATTCTGGTTCAACCTGATCGATCAGCGCAGGCAAGGTTTGGGTCAAACTTGCCAAATATGCATCGTCCTCGGTGCCCAATTGCAGGCCAATGTCCAGGTCAGACTGCTCTTTTTTCATCGGATAATTCGCCTCACAGTGCATGCTAAAGGTGAACACCCGGGGCTCTTGTTGGAAAATGTGTGCCGTGCCATTCCCCTGATGCACATCTAGATCGACCACCAGGATGCGGGAAATCAAGCCTTCTTCCAACAAATAATTGGCCGCAATCGCAAAGTCATTCAACAAACAAAATCCTTCTCCATGATCCGCGTACGCGTGATGGGTACCTCCGGCAATGTTCATCGCAATGCCGTGTTGCTGCGCCAAAAACACATTCTGAAGGCTCCCGCTGGCGATCATACGCCCTCTTTTCACCAGCAGAGGGGAGAATGGGAAACCGGTTTTTCTGGCCTCACGAGGGCTGAGGGTCCCCTGGATCAGTTTTTGCCAGTACGCTTCTTCATGCGTCAAGAGGACGGTCGATTCTGTCAGAATTTCCGGCTCATAAAAGGCCGCGGCAGAGACAGTCCCTTCATACATCAGTTGCTCCGGGATCAATTGGTACTTCTCCATGGGAAAGCGATGTCCCTCCGGCAGGGGGTATTGATAAATGGGGGACCAGGCAATCTTCAACAAAGTGGCAAAAATTTTGTGCGAAAGAAGAAGGGACTTCCAACTCCGAGGATGTATCCGTATCTTTCTTTCAGTTCCAACTTCAGCAAAACTCCCATTCTCATGCGTTTGTTACGAATCATCTTCTACACCACGGTCATTGGCCTGATTGCGGTCTACAAATTTGGCAATTTCTCTTCTGACTCTGATCAGATCGACATCAACATAGAAATCGAAGAAGAAACTCAGGTGATTGACCTGGGGGATACCCCTTTTTCCAAGATTGGGGTAAGTGGAAATGTGAATGTAGAAATCGAACAAGGCGATGCCTATCGCCTGGAAATTGAGCACAATGGCAAGCGTGGCATCAGCGAACAAGGATTGGTTCAAGGCGGAACCCTCGAACTTCAATCCAGCATGGACGGGGTCAGCCTGATGAGTGCCGATATCAAGGTCATTTTGCCACAGTTGGACCGCCTAGATGTGGCCGGAGTAGCCGATGTGCGTTCCAATGGGATCTTTGAACAGGAAGAAATGGAACTCCATTTGGCAGGTGCCAGCGACGTTCACCTCGAAGTACAGGTAGAACAATTGCATACCTATTTGGGAGGATCGGCAGATTTGGACATTTCTGGAGATGCAGAAGAGGCCAAACATCGAATCACCGGTGCTGGAGATTTGAAAGCTCGTTCCCTTGAAAGCGAAGCCGTAACCATTGAAATCAGTGGCGCGGGAGATGCCAAGATTCACGTCAACCAGTCTTTGGACGCCAAAGTATGGGGCTCCGGAGATGTACAATATACGGGCAACCCCAATGAGGTTAGCCAACAAGTCTCGGGCGTTGGGACGATTGAACGGCGGTAAAGGATCAGTGATCACTGATCCCCCAAATAGCGAAGAGAATCCTCTTCGCTATTTTTTTGCGCTCCTGGTATTGGCATTTTGTGATTCTCCTGGCATTCCAAACGTTTCCCGATTGGAGGAACAAGGGGAAAACGCTAGGTTTGAAGCATGAATCCCTCGGCATTCTCCATTGGCCCGTTGATCAGAACTGGAACCAGCCTATTATTTCTGGGTCGGGCCTGGCAACATGCCATCAAAGAAATGCCATATGCGGTCCTCTGGGACATGCCTCATCTCCAGGACGCCATGAGCATCATATTCTTTGTGATGGCTGGTCTGGTTTGGTTGCCCAAACAATGGATCGTACCGCATCGGTTGGTAGACTTGCTCTGGATAGGCATGATCGGGGTCCTGGTCGCCTCCCTTGCCAGCTACCAGCATCATCCAGAACGGGCAATCATCCAATTCTGGGAACATAGCGCCCAGATGTGGATGCCCATCCTCTGTTGGGCCTGGTTCAAGGACAAACTGACCGAAAGCTGGATCGCCTGGGGAACCAAGATTGCGGTGGCGTTTACTTTTCTGTGTCATGGCCTATTTGCGCTTGGATGGCCCTACGAACTCCCCGGCAATTTTTTGGCGATGACCGAACTGATTTTGTCCGTGGATCACGCTGGCGCCACCAGCTTCCTGCTGATTGCTGGAACGTTGGATCTGCTCATCGTGGTGGGGCTTTGGTTTCGGCAAACCGCCCTGGTGGTCCTTCCCTATGCGGCCTTTTGGGGAACTGCCACCGCCATAGCCCGGGTGTGGGCGTATAGCGGTGGCAGTGATTGGGGCATGGACCTGTGGATCTGGCTACCAGAAACGCTGCTCCGGGCTCCTCATGCCATCGTTCCAGTTGTTCTTTGGCTGTTTATTCGCTCAGGCGTTTGGAAGTGAAATAGCCGTACACCCAGCCTTCCTGACCGTCTTTTTCAATTTTGTACCAATAGTCGTTCATATCCCGGATTTCTACCCGCTCTCCACGCTCGATGATGGTACAGATATCGTTGGCTCCCACCTGAAAGATGACGTTTTCCGCTTCATTGTCTGGTTCTGAGCGAACGTTCAACTTATCTGCCGTGATGTACAATTGGTTGGCAGGTAATTCCGGGCGGGACTGAATTTCTGCCAGGGCTTCGTCCACTTTGCTGATCAAAGCAGAAGTTTGAAACGTGCCATTGGAAGCAATGGTACTCAAGGCTTCTTCCCGCTTCCTCATGTCTCCTTCATTCATGGCTCGCTGCATCAAGATGGCCACGGTTACGTCTACTTCATCTACCGAGAAATCTCCTTCATTCACCCGAGCCCAGCCATTGACCTCGCGTTTGAAGCCAGATACTTCTACCCAACCGGGTTTGTCAGAAGTTTTGACGGCAAAAATGTCCCCCAACTGCAGTTGCTTATTGGTAACGGTGGTCAGCTCAGGTCGCTTGTAAATGGCGATTGCTTTCAAGGCGGCGGCCCGTTCGGCCTGAAGCGAAAAGAGATACTCATTCACCCAGCCCATTTTGCCATCCGACAACTGTACCTGCACATACGTTCGGTCATCTCCTGCCTGATCGGTTACTTCTCCGGTCAAGGAGACCACTTCGCCAAAATTGACCGTAGCCAAGTACTTATTGCCCTGCTTGGAACCAGGATCTTGACGCAAGCCGGCCTTATCCCACAAACAAACCGCGACATCATCGGTGGCACTCACAGGCTCTTCCACGCGTTCTGTTGCTTCAGGGGCTGGTTCAGGACTCGTTGTTGCTTGTTTAGTGGTCGCACTTTCACCTCCACAGGCAACCAGCAACATCAAGCATGGGATGGTGAAGAAAGTCAGCAGGTATTTCATTGTTTCTGATTGGTTTCTTGTCCGGCCAAGTTACAACGCTGACCAAGGGATGTCAAGGGATGAACGAAGGCTACAACTTCATCAGACGAACTTCCACTTTGCCGCTGCGGCCTTTTTCAGCCAGACAACGCACTTATCAATCCATCCTTTACACTTATCAATCTCTCTGATTTTCCAAAAAAATTGCGTCAATATTCGAATCAGAAATCACTGAAACATGCTTCTGAATCGGCTAGTTATTGTTTGTTTGCTTGCCTTGTCTCTTGTCCCTCTTCCTGCTTCTTTTGCTCAAACTTTCCAGTCCGGCTTTTCTTTTGGAAATACCGGCTCAGAGTCTCCCCTGGAATCGGTCCTCAATGATGTAGGAGAACTGTATCTCACGGGGTACTTCCAAGGCACTGTCAACCTGGACCCAAACGGGAATACCGGGATGCTTACTTCTGCGGGAAGTGGAGACATCTTTCTGGCCAAGTATGATGCCGCCGGAGATTTGTTGTGGGCCCATTCCTTGGGAGGAAGTGATTTTGATCAGGGAGCAGACATCAGCCTGGATCTGAATGGCAATGTCTATCTCGCGGGGCGATTTGCCCAGAGCATGGATGCAGATCCAGGCGCAGGCACCACAACCCTTACGAGCAATGGTCTCACCGATGCGTTCATCGCTTGCTTCAAACCAGATGGTTCTTTTGTGTGGGCCGTCTCTTTTGGCACCCCCAATCAGGACGAAATCACCTCTATTGCGGTGTTTGAAAATGATCATCTATATGTGGGAGGGCGATTCCTTGGAACCGGGGATTTTGATCCTGGAGTAGCCGTAGACAATCTGACCAGCAATGGCGGCTATGATTTGTTCTTCAGTCAGTTTGACTTGAATGGCAAGTACTTATGGGCCAAAAGTCTGGGTACTGGCAGCAATGAATACCTGGCCGACTTGACCGTGGACGTGAACTCTGATCTCTATCTCACGGCGGGCTTTTGGGGCACCATGGATTTTGATCCGGGACCAGGTGTGGCCAATCTTACTCCTACGGCATTTGCAGATGCTTTCTTGGCAAAGTATGACAAGGTCGGTGCCTACCAATGGGCGTTCAACGTCGGGGGAGCTGGTTTTTTCGGGAGCAATGGAACGGCCTTAGCCGCAGATGCCAGCGGTGTGTATTTCTGCGGTCAACTTTCTGGCAGCTCTGATTTCGATCCGGGAGGGGGCACCAACTCACTGACGGCTGCCGGAAGTATGGCAGGCTTCATCGCCAAATATGATTTCAACATGAATCACCAATGGGCAGGCTTGCTCAATGCCACCAGCGCAGGCTTCACTTCTGTGGATATCGCCGATGTAGATCTGGACGGCGATGGCTTCCTGTACGTGGCGGGCAGCTTCAATGGTGCGACCGATTTTGATCCGGGAGTTGGCACCACCAGTTTCTCACCGACAGGGGGAACAGATGGATATTTGACCAAATTTTCGCTTACTGGAGGCTTTCAATGGGCTTTCCCGAGCAGCGCAACCACAAATGTGAATACTTCCACCGTTGCCTCCAATCGGACCTATCTCTTTTCTGCGGGGGTCTTCGGGGGCACCCTGGATCTAGACCCCAATGCCGCAACGGTCAACGTAACCAGTGCTGGTGGCAATGACGTCTGGTTGGGGCAATACAGCAATCAACCCTTCCCTGTAGAATGGGCGTATTTCGAAGCGGAACCTGAAGAGGGAACGGTTCAATTGACCTGGGGAACCCACCAGGAAGTCAATACCGACTACTTTGCCATTGAGCGCAGCCCAGATGGCCGCATCTTCCAGCCCATTGGGCAGATCGCCGCCAGCGGAAACCAAACCGAACTCAGCACCTATCAATTCCAGGATGTTTCGCCTTTATCCGGAGCCGCCTTTTACCGAATCCGACAGGTGGACCTCGACGGTCGCTACGGATACTCTGAAGTGAGACAGCTTACCGCCCCTTTCCTTGCCCTCCAGATGCTGGTCTTTCCCAACCCGGCTCAAGAGGAAGTACAGTTTCAGCTCCTTGGGTCAGACCCTCTGATCCATCGGGCAGCATTCAGCCTGTACAATTCTCTGGGAGCCCGGATACACCATGAATGGATAGATCCCAGCCAGACCTGGGGTCTGTCCCTCTCCTACCCTCCCGGATGGTACACGGCTCAAATCAGGGTG
>JBCCCJ010000303.1:0-6563 GCA_039033615.1 Bacteroidota bacterium | reverse complement strand
TTTTCATAACGGAGATATCTGTTTTCTACCGGTTCAAGAGAAGGATCGCATTGACATATCCCCAATCTCATGAAAGATACTCCAAAGATGAAAAAAAATAATCCGAACAAATTTTTTTTCATAGTGAAGAAAAGTAATCTGTCAAAATAAAAAAAGTGACGATCTGCCTCCTTATCTTGATTTTTGTGACTAAAATAAACTAAGCATACACAAGTTTACTCATGTAACAAAATAGTATTGAAATACTGTAAAATCAACATCAAACTGTTTCACACTTTTTAGCTTCTCAAATTTAGATAATGAAATGTTGGTGGCGGAGGACGGAGCGCCAGCGAACCTCGGAAGGGACCGACCCTGATCGAAGACTTGTGTTCGATCGGGGACTCGCCCAAAACCTTCTTATTTCCTTTCCTTTTCCAAGTAGGTTTTTCCCCTTCCTTAGCTTTTGACGAATCCGGTACGATTTTTCGTTAATGGACTACCTACCTTTGTTTCGCTGATTGAATTCGTCAATTGATGGAAGGGAGAGAATCTGGTAGCCAAATGGTGAATTCCGCCTGAAAATGAGTCCCGCTTCCCGCCTCTCTCCTCCCGCTTCCCACACACTATGGAGCAAATTTTCATTGGAGGGGTCCTTGCACTCTTGGTATTCATGCTGGTGGCCAGTCGATTGCGACCGAGCATGTTATTTGCTGGGGTGGCCTTGCTATTTGCCTTGGCTGGCTTCATTGAGGTGCCAGAGATGCTATCTCATTTCAGCAATGAGACCCTGATCACCTTATTGATGCTCTTGCACGTGTCCTCGGCGGTGGAGAAAACCTACTTCATCCCTATGCTGGCCCGGAAAGTGTTCAAGGAAGGCTCCTTGCGGTGGTCGATTCTGCGGATGTCGGGCATTGCGATGCTGTCTTCTGCCTGGCTGAATAATACCGCGATCGTGGCGACTTTGATGGGGGTGGTGAAAAATAACCCCCACTTTGCCCCTTCTAAATTGTTGATTCCCCTTTCCTATGCCGCCATCATGGGGGGAGTCTTGACCCTGGTGGGAACCTCTACCAATTTGATCGTCAATAGTTTTGTGGTCAAAGAAGGCTTGCCGCCCATCGGCTTTTTCGATTTTCTGCTGGTGGGAGCGCCCATTGCGGTGGTGGGACTGGCCTATCTGGTGTTCATTGCACCTCATTTGTTGCCCAATCGGGGCTGGAACAATGCCACCGTAGTCGAGCCCTTCTTCCTGGAAGCGGTGGTGAGTCCTGATTCTGAAGTGGTGGGCAAAAGCATTGCTGAGAATGGGATGCGGAGCCTGGAGTACCTTTTCCTGGCAGAAATTGTGCGGGGAAAAGAGCTGATTTCGCCCGTTTCGCCAGATGAAATCCTGCAAGTCGGTGATAGTTTGGTCTTTACGGGAGATGTGGCCCGGATTCAGGAGTTGCGGCAATTCCAAGGGGTAGAAATCTCCGGTAAAACGGACGAAATCCTGAACTCCAACCTTCAGGAAGTCGTCGTTCGGCACAACTCCCCGCTCAATGGCTGGCGGATCAAGGATGCCCACTTTCGCACCAAGTTTGATGCGGCAGTCGTGGCCGTCCGGCGTGGCGATGAAAAGCTCTCCGGCAAAATCGGAAACGTAGTCCTGCAAACCGGAGACAATTTGGTGTTGGCGGTCGGCAATGAATTTGCCCGGCATGAAAACCTGAGGAGAAACTTCACCCTCCTCAAGCCGATCAAGTCTAAAAAGGAACTTCAGCCTAACAAGAGTTATTTGGTGGTGGGGATGTTTTTGGGCGGAATGGCCCTGGCCGCTACGGGCGTCTGTACCCTGTTTCAGGCCATGAGTGTGCTGCTGTTTGGCTTCATGGGCTTACGCATCATGAAATTCAAGCAGATCAAGAACAGCTTTCAGCTCAATCTGCTACTCATGATCGGCAGTGCCCTGGCGATTGCGCAAGTGATTCAAGAGTATGGACTGGCAGATCTGCTCAGTCAGTCGCTCTTGAACCTGATCGGGCTAGATTCCCCTTGGCTGGCCTTGGGCGCGATCTATCTCGCAACAGTCGTCACCACTGAATTGGTCACCAATAATGCAGCTGCGGCCTTGATGTTTCCCATCGCACTTTCGACTTCCACCCAACTAGGGGTCGATCATACCCCTTTCATCATGGCGATTGCCTTCGCCGCTAGCGCCAGCTTCCTCACGCCCATCGGCTACCAAACCAATACGATGGTCTTCAGTGTGGGCAAATACCGCTTCTCCGATTACTTCCGAGTGGGGATTTGGTTGAGTTTACTCTATGGAGTGCTGACGGTGGGCTTGCTGCCGTGGGTGTTTCCGTTTTGAGGGGGAAATTGGCAGTTTTTTGCTAGCTTCACCTCAAAAGCAAGGATATGCATATCCAGACAGTCCATTTTCAAAACTATCGCGGTATCCGAGATGTGAAGCTTGATTTTCGTAACAATGGGAATCTGATCGTGCTGGCTGGAGTCAATGGTTCTGGGAAGTCTTCTATCCTGGATGGGATTGCGATGTTGCTGCGGGAATTGGATTATGGGATGTATGGGGATAAACGGATTCCTTTTGAAACGAAGGATATTTCCAATGGAACCGAAGAGAGTCAGTTGGAAATGGTGTTAGGACATCCCTATTCACCAGATCAAATTCCACTCGGTTACCAAAAGCAGCGGGAAGCTAATTCGAGACTCAAGGTCTTGCATAAAAAGGAATTGGATTGGGGAATGGAAATCTGGCTTTCGAATGCTAGTTGGACAACAGATGCCCATCATTATCCCTCCGTTGTTTTTGCCCAAAGTGAAATATTGGACGAAAAGGGATTTCATGACTGGCTCTTAGGTCGTATCAATTATGAAAATGCCCTCAAAGTTGCCGATTCAAAACAAAGATACCCCCTTCTTGATGCGGTACGCGAAGCGTTAGCTGAATTTTCGGGCCTACAACTAGCGATTCAAACTCAAGCTGGGAAAGTAGAAGTCGGTTTTCAGAAAGGAGATAAAACGCTAACTTTTACTCAACTATCTCAGGGAGAAAAGCGCATGACCATGATGGTTGTGGAAATCACGCGGCGATTGGCCTATCCACATCAATATGACCGCTCTCCCTTGGGTTTTCATGGCATCGTCCTCATCGACGAAATCGACCAACACCTGCATCCGCGTTGGCAGCAGAGCATCCTGCCAAGCTTGAAACGAACCTTTCCTAATGTGCAGTTCATCGTGGCGAGCCATGCACCTCTGGTATTGAGTTCCGTTCCACCGGAAGATGTGTGGCTGCTGAAGCGAGAAGAGGATACCATACAGATCACTCATCCCGGCCAATCCTACGGCAAAGACACCAACTGGATTCTAACTGAAATCATGGAGGCTCAAACCCGCACGGCTGAATTGAGTCGAGAGTTTGAGAAAATTCAAGAGTTGTTGGAAGGAAAATCCTATTCCGAGGTCAGAAGCTTGATTGAGTCCCTTTTATATCGCATCGGCAATGACGCCGAATTGAATGCGCAATTGGCTTTATTGAGGCGGCGTGAAGTCTTAGGAAGATGAAATACATCGAAAGCGGCCTGCGCCTCAGGCATGGTTGGATTTTGCTGCTGGACTGTCAGAGGACGAACGCGAAGATTGGGGCAATCTTAGTAAAGAAGCCAGAAATGTGCTGAGACATTCACTCCTCACCGAACAAGGCCACATTTGTTGCTATTGCGGCCAACGGATTTTTTTTGATCGCAATATTCGCCTCGAACACCTGAATCCCCGAGAAAAATTCCCTGAAGCAACCTTTACTTACGAAAATCTATTGGCCTCCTGTGCGGGAGGAAAGCATGATAAGGTACATGTAATCCTAGAAGGGGAATAGATGAGCAACATCTGTGAAACCTATGGAATCTCAGTAGAAACCTTCCTAGAGAACAATCCTGACTTGGCTAATCCCTACCAGTTATTCCGGGGACAAAAAATTGTCATCAGCCAAGGGGGAGAAGAAACCCATTGCGACCGAAAAAAAGAAGCAGCCGAAATCCCCATTTATCCGCTGATGACGAGCTGTGAATCCTATTTTGGGTACAATAGTTTGACCGGGAAAATATTCCCAAGAGAAGAAAGCGAAAGCTCCCAACGGGCTGCATCGGAAACCATTGCAACATTGGGTCTCAATGCAAGTGTATTGGTCAGGGAGCGAAAACAGTTGATTCAGCTAAACTGGGAAGAGTTGGCCCTAGATGAACTATCGCTACCGGAGATCCAACAACTGAAGGCAGCCTACTATACTCCAACTCCCGAGGGGAAACTCCAGCCCTTTTGCCAAGTATTGGTCGCCTTGTTAGAAGAAGAGTTGGCCTATCGGAAAAAAGTAAGCAAAACATAAGCTTTCTCCCCATTTGTCGCCTAGCCTAACAATTGGTGTGCAACAGAGTATTATGTTTGTGAAACTTGTACTCGCTTCGGGTAGCAGGTACTTCTTGCTTCCTGTTTCCATCTTCTCGCATCTCTCACAAACCTTACCTTATGAAATTTTTCATTGATACGGCAGACCTCGACGAAATCAAAGAAGCTGCTGCCCTTGGCGTGCTAGACGGCGTCACCACCAACCCTAGCCTGATGGCCAAAGTGGGGGTCAAACCTGACAAAGTAAATGAGCACTACCTCGCCATCTGCGAAATGGTGGATGGGGACGTGAGCGCCGAAGTTTTGTCCACTGACTACGAAGGAATCGTCGCAGAAGGACGGGAATTGGTGAAAATTCACCCCAATATCACCGTCAAAATTCCCATGATCGCCGAAGGAGTCAAGGCCATCAAGACCCTGGCTTCTGAAGGCATCAAGATCAACACCACCCTGATTTTCAATCCCATGCAGGCACTAGTAGCAGCCAAAGCGGGTGCCAAATATGTCTCTCCTTTTGTGGGGCGCTTGGATGACATCGGGCATGATGGCATGGAACTGATTGAGCAGATCCGGCAGGTGTTTGACAACTATGGCTACGACACCGAAATCCTCGCTGCAAGTGTTCGACACAACCAACACCTCGTTCAGTGTATGCTGATCGGGGCAGATGTGGCTACTATGCCCTTTTCTGTCATCAAAAGCATGATCAAGCACCCCTTAACTGAGAATGGTCTGGCCAAGTTTCTGGCCGACGCAAAGAAAAATGCTGAACAATGAGAAACTTTGAACTATACGTTCCCACCAAATTGATTTTTGGGGAGGGACAAATCGCTAAGATTCAGAAAGAAATTCCCGCTGGCCAAAAGGTGCTCCTGCTCTATGGTGGCGGCAGCATCAAACGCAATGGCGTCTATGACCAGGTGATGGCAGCGCTGAAGGATCATGAGGTGATTGAGTTTGGCGGGATTGAGGTAAATCCGGAGTATGAAACTTTACTCAAGGCACTGGAAGTCATCAAAGCGGAGAAGATTGATTTCATGTTGGCGGTAGGAGGAGGCTCGGTCCTTGATGGGACCAAATTTCTCTCTTCTGCGGCTTTGTATGAGGGCGATGATCCTTGGGACATTCTCGCCAAGCGGATCCGTACTTACGAAGGCCTGCCCTTTGGAACGGTATTGACGCTACCGGCAACTGGTTCGGAGATGAATAGCGGAGCCGTGGTCAGTCGCCGCGCCACCAACGAAAAGCGGACCATGGGCGGACCGGGACTCTTTCCGCAATTTTCCGTGTGTGATCCAACTGTGGTCAAAACCATTCCGCAGCGGCAGATCGCCAATGGGATTGTGGACGCATTCACCCACGTGCTGGAGCAGTATATGACCTATCCTACGCCTGCTTTTTTGCAGGATCGGATCTCGGAGGGGATTCTTCAGACCTTGATGGAAATCGCACCGGAGCTGGTGAAAGGTTATGACTACGATCTGGCGGCCAACTTCATGTGGTGTTGTACCATGGCGCTGAACGGATATATCCAGAAAGGCGTGCCGACGGATTGGAGTGTGCACATGATTGCCCATAATCTGACGGCCCACTATGGCATCGATCACGCCAGGACCCTCGCGGTCATTTTGCCGAGTGCGTACCATAAGCAGTTTGAGAAAAAGAAAGAAAAACTGGCGCAGTATGCAGAACGGGTGCTGGGCATTCAGGAAGGTAGCGTAGAAGAGAAAGCCCGGAAGGCGATTTCAGAAACGGAGTCCTTCTTCCACTCTCTGGGCATCGAGACCCGTTTGCGGGACTATGTGGAGCAGTATGATGGCTTTGCCCAACAGGTCGCAGAAGATCTGAAGCAGCAGCGAATGACGCAGTTGGGGGAGCATCGGGATATCACGCCGGAAGTAGCGGCTGAGATTGTGGAAACGGCCTATTAGGCGCAAAATTTCCTTACCCTTTATGAGGGAGGAAGGGACCATTTCCCTTCCTCCCTCTATTCAATTCTATTTCTCGGAATGATTTTGTACCTTCGGCTACCTACACCACAAAACTGCCTGTTTTGGATATATTGGAGCGCATCATTGAACACCTGACCAGCGACGAGGTGCGCCGTTTCAAAATCCTGTCCAATCGTTTTAAGGCAGATGAAGAGAAAAAACTTCTTGTCCTTTTTGACG
>JBCCCJ010000302.1:0-6574 GCA_039033615.1 Bacteroidota bacterium | reverse complement strand
TTTGCTAAAGAAATTTCCTAATTTGAGGTTTCCCGTACCGCTCTGCGGCATCTTCGACAAACGGGATCTTCGGCTGACAACCACTTTTGACGAGGAATCCCGAGAGTCGGGATTTCGAGGAGAAAGTGGGCAGTTCAGGTTCTCGAAGTAGGGAATTTCCGAGAAAATTAGCGTTCCAAACATGGTCTAAGCAGGAACCACCAGTTGTTTCAATTGGTGGGTAAGGTCTTTGTAGCGGGCGAGACAATGCTGAACTTCCAGCAGCTCCGCTTCCAAGTCTTCTCCCATCATGCCCATTTTGGCGGTTGCAATCATCAACGCCCGCATCATACGGTTTTCGGTTTCAGAAGAGATTTGGGTTTGGTCTACCAGTTGTTGCACCTGTTCGGTCAGCGGGAGATCAGCAGCAGGGGAGGCGAGTTGAAGCGTAGATGGCATTCTCATCGAAATTGAAGGTAATGGGTCAAAGAGTAGCGACGGCGTTCAGCGATAGCTGAAAACTGGCGAAGACGGGTGTTCCTGGAAAGAATAACGATTAAGGTCATCTGGAAATTTCAAAAAAAATGCCAGCCTTGCAAGGCTGGCAAAAAATTCACAATTTTTTTACAGGATTGAAGCATTAGCTTCCACTCGTTTGGAGAAATCGCAGCGTCACGACTGCGCCTACCATGCCATCTTTCCCTTCTTCTCCCACGAACACCAAATACAAGGGGTGCCTCCCTTTCACAGATTCCAGGGAAACAGTGAAGGTTTGATCTTTGGGGGTCAAGGTTGTCTCAAACTCCCATTCTCCGATCTTGGGTCCTTCGGGCTCGTCGATTCGCACTTCTACCTTGCCACCTTCCATGAAGGCAGATGGGGCAGTTCCTACTACTTCGATGGAACCAATGCCAGTCAGGTCTAGGTCATCGTACTTCACAAAAGCGCCTTTGGGCCCTAGCATCAACCAAAAGGCTTCTTCTATCTCCATCCCCGGCAGCGCCATGTCCGGCGTTATCTCAAACTTCATCGCCGAATTCGTCTCCGCGAAATTGGCCGCAGAAATGATCGGAGCGCGTAAGGTGAGGACTTTTTGAGCAGTCAAGGGGCGAATCTCCCCAGATCCCTGATCGGTATAACTGGCGGTGAAAATGTAGGCGCCTGCGTCTCCTTTCCCTTCATGTTCGGAGAAGGCATAGGTCCCCTGCAAAGGCATGCTGGCAGGCGCAGCACTTGGGTCCAACGACAGGATGTATTCTGCCATTTTTTCGGCTTCATTGAGGCTGAGTTGGGGATGGGCCGCCATGACGGTTTCTCCCCAGACGCCCCCCCCGCCTTTGATGATTTTGTTGGCGAGGTAGTCTCTCGCGCTCGCATCTCCGGCGTATTTAGCGGCAATGGCTTCGTAATTCGGGCCGATGGACGCTTCGTTCAGTTGGTGGCAAGCCTGGCAATCAGATTGCTCCATCAATTGAGCCCCAACCGAAGCAGCCGAAGCGTCTGCGAGGGCTTGGTGGCCTTGCGCGGCCTCCGTTTGGTCCCAGCCCCGCTCCAAATAATCTATGCTCACTCGCACCTTAGCAGGACTGATCCCTCCTCCGAGCGTTCCGTCTTCAGCATCTGAGACTTGTACTGCGTATTCGATGGGCTGGCCCTCAAAGTAAAAGCTCTGGTTGCCAGAAAATTCCCACGCCAATTGAGGCGGTTCATTGCCCACCAGCAATTCAGTTCTCGTTTGAGAGGTTTCGCCCTCCGGATCGGTGACCGTCAGCTGGATTTGATAGCTTCCCGGCTGGTCAAAGACGAAAGTAGGTTGGGCTTCTGTAGAGGTACCCAGGTCGCTGAATGTCCATTCGTAGCGCAATTCGTCCCCGTCGAAATCTACCGATTCTTTCCCATCAAATTGGACTTCCATGGGGGCAGCGCCCATCGTTTTGGAAGCTGCGATCCGCGCAACCGGCGTTCGGTTCCCGGCAACATATTCCAGATGCACGAGGCGGGCATCTTCGTTTTGGCTGAACCAATTCGAACCATATTCCAGCATGTACATGTCCCCCGCCGGACTCATCAAGAGGTCCACCGGATTGTTGAAGGTGAAGCTGGGCAAGAAGCGCTCCATCCGAACGAAATCGCCCGCTTCATTCATCGTAACAGCCATGATCCACCCTCGCATCCAGTCATAGGCAAAGAGTTTTCCGTCGTAATAAGCCGGATAGCGGGCCTCGGAATCCGGATAGTCCGCTACGTGAAAGACTGGTCCAGCCATCGCATTTCGCCCCCCATTCCCGACCATCGGAAAATCTGAGGACTCACTGTAAGGATACCAGATGAATGCGGACTGAGCCGGAGGGAGTTGCTCTGCTCCAGTATTGTTGGGCGAGTTGTTGATGGGAGCATTTGGATCATGCTGGCTGAGGGTCTTCTCCGCTTCGAAATCATATTCGAAGTAGGCTTTGTTATCCCCCACAAAATAGGGCCAGCCAAAAAATCCTGCCTGACGAGCCTGATTGACTTCGTCATGCCCTGCCGGACCGCGCTGATCCATGGGATCGCCCGCATCTGGCCCCACATCTCCCCAATAGAGGTATCCGGTACGCTTGTCAATGGAAATCCGGTAGGGATTGCGGCAGCCCATCACGTATATTTCTGGACGTCCGGTTTCTCCTTCTTTGTCAAATAGGTTGCCCTCTGGAATGGAATAGGTCCCATCGGCCTCTGGTTTGATTCGCAAGACTTTGCCGCGCAAATCCTGGGTATTGGCAGAAGATTTTTGCGCATCCCAAGGGGAGCGTCCGGCCCGCTCATCACTGGGCGAAAAGCCATCTGAGGCGTGCGGATTGGTGTTGTCTCCGACTGAAATGAAGAGCAAACCATCCGGCCCAAATTCCAGGGAACCCGCAGAATGGCAGCATTCCTCCCGCTGAGTAGCAATTTCTAATAAGACTTTTTCAGAAGTCATGTCCAATGCTCCATTCTCAAACACAAAGCGGGAAACGTGTTGCTTGGCTTCGTCTCCCGGCGGCGAATAGAAGAGATAGATCCAATGATTGACCGCATAATTGGGATCAATCGCCAGCCCTAACAACCCATCTTCGTGAGTGGAATAGACCTTCAGGGTAGCAATGGTGAGGAGCTCTTTGGTAGCGGGATTGTATTGATGCAGGTCTCCTCGGCGCTCAACAAACAGGATGTTGCCGTCTGGAAGCAAATCCAACTCCATGGGCTCATTCAGGTTGGAGGTTAGGACTCGTTTGGAAAAACGGTTTTCTTCCGGCGAAACGGAGGCATTGTCGAAATTGACTGGCACCCCAGGTCCCGCAGCGTATTGGATTCCTCCCCACAAATGTGTCAAGAAGTCAGGCTCTGTAAAAGTTTCGATGGTATGCCCAAGGCCTGTGTACCAGGCTCTGCCTCCGTCAAAATCATGATACCAGGCAATGGGGTGGTTGTCCCCGTTGGTGCCGCCTTCATAGGAGGTTTCGTCCAAATTGAGTAAGACCTGGAGATCCGGCTGAATGGCCTTGAAGTTGTACCACTCATCAGTCCTTGTCCAGCGATCGGGTAGGTGTTCGGTAGAAATATGCTCGGCATTCAAGCGGTCTATGGAAGCTTCCCGCACGTTTGGATCGTTGGGGTGCCCGTTGAAGTAGGCCCCCACCAATTTGCCGTACCACTCCCACTCATATTCGGTATCAGCCGCGGCATGAATGCCCACATAGCCCCCACCTGCCTGGATGAAACGATTCATTTCCAACTGTTGGGCATCGTTCAGGACATCGCCTGTGGTATTGAGGAAAATGAGGACGTTGTAGTTTTTCAACTGATCCTCCACAAACACGGAGGCGTCTTCGGTGGTATCGACTGAAAATCCGTGCTTCGTCCCTAGTTCCATGATGGCTTGTTTGCCAGCAGGGATAGATTCATGGCGAAAGCTTTCCGTTTTGGAAAAGACTAAGACGTTGATTTCAGGAGAGGTTCGGAAAAAGATGGCGTACACCGCTCCCAGTACAGCAGTCAAGGCGAGCAGCAATAACAAAACACGTTTCATCAGTAGTTGATTGGTTCAAATAGTAGTCCAAAAAAGCGAGGGTTGACTAGCTAAAGATAAAAAAATCTGGGCACTAGCCTCGGTTTTGACTATGTTAAGGGAAGCATATTCACCTGATTGACCCATTAAATTCACCCCGATTCTTTCACTTCTTCTTCTTTTCCCCTGTTCGATTTTCGCTCAGCGGTCCGCTTCCCATTCACTGTTGGCAGAGTTAGGGGGTGCTGGCTCGGTGTATTCAGTCAATTATCTGCACCAATTCGAAAGCGAGACAAACAGTCAATGGGAAATCAAAACGGGACTCAGTTCGTTTCCTTACTTTTCCTTAGGGCTCAACGCCGGGATCCAACGCAGCTTTCTCCCCCAGCCCCATCGGATGGTGATAGGTACGTATGGAAGTTGGGCGACTGGCTGGGCTGCCCCTGGCTATGGCCCAAGCAACCCTGGATGGTTGATTGGGTACAACTTTGAGGACATCCAACGAGTTCATTTTATTTCTCCCACCCTTGGGGCTGGGTATCGGTGGGAAAAAAGCAAGCGGTTTTTCTTTGAAGCACATGCTTTGGCCGTGGGTCGATTCATTGTGCCTGGGAATTCCGGTCCCCCTTCCAGTCATCCTCATGATCTTTTGTTTTTCCTTGCGCCTGGCTGGCAAGGCATTGTGCCTTGGTTTTCCCTGGGAATTGGGTGGAAGTTGAGAATCAAAGATCATTTTTTGCAAAAAGTCTGAACCATTTATCGTATTTTTACGATAAATCTATCAGCTCCCCTACGATGGGGGTTCTTTTTCCCATAATCAATCGTAATAAACCGATTAATTAATCACTCACATGAAGCTTTCCACCCTCAAAGCACTCTTGCCAAAGCAGGACAGCCTTACGATCTCTCTGCCCGATGGTCAGGCCGTTCCGCCTCATTTTCATCTCACGGAAATGGGCCTCACCACCAAACACTTTGTCGATTGCGGCGGCAACATTCGCCAGGAACAAAAAGTCAACCTTCAACTCTTCCTGGCCGAAGATTATCAGCATCGCCTGGCGCCCTCTTCCCTCCTGAAGATCATTGAGAAAACGGAGCACGTCCTGGACTTGGGCGACCTGGAAATCGAAGTGGAGTACCAACAGGGGACCATCAGCAAATTCGGATTGGCCTACCAGGATGGGCAATTTCAGCTGACCAATCAATCCACGGCCTGTCTGGCCAACGAAGCCTGTGGCCTGCCAACTCCCAAGGTGAAGGAACTGGTAGTCGAGGCCAGTACGGGTTGCACGCCTGGTGGGGGCTGCTGCTGAAAAAGGGCAGCTTACCAGTCAGATAGCGGCGAGGCATTCCTTGTCGCTATTTTTCTTGCTCTGCCATTGATATTCTGTTGCTCCTTCCGTCCAATGGGCAACTGATGAAGCTGTTTTGTCCTGACATCTCCCTTCTTATTCCTATTACCCATCTCAATCCGCTGACCATGTCTTCTTTTGATGCCAGAGACCTTACGTTTAAGCTCGATAAAGTCCGCCTGAAAGCCCTTTACCAAACCAGGCCTCAACGCCACACCTTTGATTTGGTCCTGGATTGGGCCATCATGTTGGGGACCATCACCCTCGTCAACCTATTTTTTCATCCCTTGCTGTATGTGCTGGCCGTGATCATTGTCGGCGCTCGGATGCACGCCATGGCCATTTTGATGCATGATGCCACGCATTATCGCTTTCTGAAAAATCGCAAGTGGAATGATTTGCTCACGAATATTTTCACGATGTATCCGGTTTTCACTTCCATCGAAGTGTACCGCAAGAACCACCTCAGCCACCACCAGCACCTCAATACCGAAGATGATCCGGATTGGGTCGCCAAACTCGGCAAGCGGGAATTCACCTTCCCCAAAACCAAAACCGAGTTTTGGATGACCACGCTCTCCTACTTCACCCTGATTCAGGGGATCCGGGATGCCATCTGGTTCCTGAAACGCTTCGGCGGAAAAGACAAATCCTCTGCTGAAGCCAGCAAAGCCGGAGGCCGTCAAAAGTTGATCTTCTACATCAGCCTCGCCATCGTATTAAGCGTATTCGGTCTGTGGAAAATCTTCCTCTTCTATTGGGTCGTGCCCTATCTTTCTACCTTTTTCATGTTCCAATACATCCGCAGTGTGGCCGAGCATTTTGGAGACCTGGCCTACGATCACCTCCTGACTTCGACTCGCACGATCAAAACCAACTGGATGGAGCGCTTCTTCCTCGCCCCGCACAACGTTTCCTATCACCTGGAGCACCATTTGTATCCTGGCGTGCCTTATTATCACCTACCACAGTTGCACGACCTCTTGATGGAGCATACCGAATTTCAGGAAAAAGCCCACATCACCCGTGGCTACCTCAGCGGCCTGATGAAAGAAATGGGAGATACGAATCGTAGGCAAGCGGAAGCCAAGCACACGCCTTTGGCCGGAGCGGCCTGAGTTAACCTCATATACAAACATTCCAAAAATAGCCTCTAAGGGCTGTTTTTGGGGGGTTATCCCCTCTTTATTGGTGGAATGGATTGGCTAGAAGCCTC
>JBCCCJ010000301.1:0-6589 GCA_039033615.1 Bacteroidota bacterium | reverse complement strand
TTTCTACCTTCGAAATACTTGAAAAGTTACTCCCTGACGACTAGAGAGACATGAGCCAGCAACCATCTGATCCATATCCATTCTTGGGATTCCAAAAAAATTCCTTCATCAGGAAACTCAGAAACCCGGATTTTGTCCCAAAATCTACCTCTGCTCCGCTTCTGTTCAAAAAACCAACAGAAATTTGCCAGATTTTGGATGAAGCGCTTCCCACTATGTGGACCAAAAAGTTCGAATTTAGCCAAAATTGGCGCACCCAAATTGTGGAATACGTTCAATCCTGCGGCATTGAGTTGAAAGTCATTGAGGATCAGGACACTCCTGAAATCAAGCAATTTCTTCAACGGCGATATGAAAAAGCCGTTGCCGATGAGATATGTGCGTATGATTTGTATCAGTTTCGGAAATTCGGTCATGGCGTCCTGTTACAGGGCGAGGATGGAACCATTCAAGGCTGCATTTTTGAGGTTGGCTATGACACCATGGACAAGACTTCCTACACCATACGACTGGCAGTATATGAAGGGTTCAACGGTCATAACCTCGGTTATCACCTGATGATCTATTCCAGTCTGCTGAGCATGGAGCAAGGTTCACGCGTAAAACGAGGATTGATTCAAGTGGAGAACCTGAAAAGCTTGTATATCAACCTCAACAAAGTAGGCTGGATTTGTGACGGGTTTGAGCCTCAGATTACCGAATTGGGCACCTTTTATGAAATCGCTCTTCCTCTGGACCCCATGGGACTGACCGCCAACCGAATCGACAAAGATGGCTTGTTGACCTATATCGCAGAAAAAGAAGCAGGTCAGGAGTACCGACTCCTGGATCATACTGACATTCCCACCATCCAGGCCATGTACGAAGAGACAGATTTCAAAATCTGTGCGGTCGTCAAAGAAGGTTGGTTAAACGAACATCCTTGGTTATTTGCTCTTCCCGGGAGGAGTTTGCAATTCTCTCCCATTTAGCCCCCCAAATCCAAACACATCATGTTGGGCTGCCCATTGGGTGGCCCTTTTTTATCGCTGAAGAAAAGCAGTCACTTCTGGATGACTGGCCCCCAAAAAGGCGTCGATCTCTCCAAAAAAGCCCAATTTCGCCTCGTGAAGCATGGCTACATGGGTCGCCAATTTTTTTACCGAAGCCATGTCATGCGTAACCATGACGGTGGTCAGGGCGCGATCTTCCCGAAGAGATAGAACCAACTCATCTATGGCGCCTGCGTTGATGGGATCGAGACCTGTGGTAGGTTCATCAAACAACAGATAGGTTGGCTCATGAATCAGGGCTCTGGCAATCCCGACTCGTTTTTGCATTCCCCCAGACAAAGAAGCAGGATATTCATGCATGACATCTGGCGACAATTGCACCATTTCCAGGGCGCGGCGCACTTTCGTCTGAATTTCTGCCTCCGTCCAGGTATGACTCTCAAACATGAGCATGCCCACGTTTTCCAATACCGTCAAAGAATCGAACAGCGCAGATCCCTGGAACACCACCCCTACTTTTGCCAGAAGCAATTGCCAGCTTTTCTGATCCAAGGCATTGATTCGGTGCCCATCAAAGAAGATTTCTCCCTCTTCTAACGGCAACAAGCCCAGCATCAGTTTGGAAAGCACTGACTTCCCCACTCCACTTCGCCCGATGAGGCACAAATGGCTCCCCTTTGGCAAATCAAAACTGATGTCATTCAGCACAACCTTGTCCCCAAATCGTTTGCTGACGTGTTGTAAAGAGATCATTGAAATTGGCTGATGGTTCCCGAAAACTAATTAGAAAAGCTGGAAGCTGCCTTCCTTTTCCAACGTATCGGCTGGACTTTCGGTCTTTGGATGGTATCTTTGATCAGGAACCCAAACCCGAGGGCATTGTTTGACATGAAAATCTTGCCACCATTTTTCCGCTTCGGACTCCCCGCAATACTGGCGGTGATGACCTTGCTTGCTTGCAACACCATAGATGATGGCAAGTTGAAGTATAAAGTGGTGCGAATCGGTGGGCAATACGGCTACATTGATCGGCTGGGAGAAGTGGCCATTCAGCCGCAGTTTGCCTATGCGCTGGAGTTTTCGGAAAAAATGGGCGGTGTGAATGTCGGAGGCACCCCCCGAGGAGATGACATGCCCATCGACGGCAAATGGGGCTTTGTGGACTCTTCAGGCCGTTTTTTGATCAATCCACAGTTCTACTCTCCCCAGGAAATGGGCGCTCCCTACGACCTCCATGAACTTGCCCTCGCAGAACATGAAGGCTATATGTTTTCGGAAGGCGTCGCTGCCGTCATCAACGAAAGTCAGGAGTGGGTTTTCATTGATAAGCAAGGACGCGCCATCCCGGAGTTGAGTTTTCCGGGCATCCGATCCGCCCGCAAATTCACCAACGGGCTGGCAAATGTATATGTCAAGGGCAAATGGGGCTATCTCAACCGCGCGGGAGAAATGGTCATTGAGCCGCAATTTCTCTATCCGGTCAACTTTCACGACAGCGTGGTCGTGGTGATGGATGCCAGCCGAAAAAAGATTGTCATCAATCAATTGGGGGAGCGTCTCCTGCCTCAATATCAGATCGAATCCCAATTTTACGATGGGTATGCTTCCGTCAAGGCGATGTTTCGCGGCGAAGCGGGTTCCGATTCCGACGAGCGAAAATACGGCCTGGTAGATCTGGAAGGGCGATTGCCCTTTGATCCCATGTACGATCAAATCGGCCGCTACGGCAGTGGCATGGTTCCGGTGTTGGTTGGTAGCAAGGTCGGCAATCCGGTCATTCATCCCAATCCGGTCAAACCTACGGAGAATACCGGCGGCAAATGGGGATTCATCAACCTCAATGGGCAATTTGTGCGGAACCCGACCTATCAGGAAGCCAAAGGATTCAGTGAAGGCCTTGCATCTGTCAAACAAGGCGGCTTATGGGGCTATATGCGAGAAGACGGCAGCATGTTGACCGGATTTGAGTTTCGCTGGACCGATTATTTCAAGGATGGACTGGCTGTGGTTCAACTCGGCCCCTACCACAATGACTACGACGGACAGTTTGCGTATGTCAACAAACAGGGGGAAGTTCTCTGGATTGAAAAAAAGTAGGGATTTCACCGCTTTCTTCGGACCTTTGCTTTCCGCAAGAAAATCTGTGATGTTCACGCCTAGTTCCTATTTTCTCCATGATTGATCTTTCCGAAGCTCGTCTCACCACGCTCGCCGTTCACAAAGTTGGCAATAAGTCTCGCGCAGAAGGCATCGTTACCGCCAAAGAACTCTTCCCCCTGGATGAGGATTTCACGCCGATCTTGCAGGATTATTTTCTCCTGCCCTTCAAATCGGATGCCTTTTATCAGTTTACCCACGAGACCGATCTCAAGTTCAACGAGCTCTACCAATATTGCCGTTCTCTGTTTGAAGAGAGCCGGGAAACCTTCATCGAACACTCTATCAACATCCTCCAGCATTTATACAAACAAAGTGGGCACCCTTCCATCAAAAGTGGAGAGCTGTATGTCGCCCACTTTCGGGAATGCCAAGTGGATGGCGTGGATCTCGAAGCCATCGGCATTTTCAAATCGGAGAACAAAGATCTCTTCATCAAGGTAGAAGAAGGAGAGGATCAGGTCAGCCTGCGAGCAGAAGAAGGGCTGCCCATCCGCAAACTGGACAAGGGTTGTCTGGTGTTTAATACCTTTTCCGACGAAGGCTACAGCATTCTGATGGTGGACCGCAGCAGTGAAAATGCCCAGTACTGGCGGGATGATTTTCTCCATGTAGAGCGGCTCCAAGACAATCACTACCAGACCGAGAGCTTTCTGAGCATGACCCGAGATTTCTGCGAAGAAGTGGTGGCTCAGGAACAAGACCTCAAGGATCAGGTCGTCTTTTTGAATAAGTCCATGAACTACTTCAACCAGAACAAGGAGTTTGAATTGGATGGCTTTCAAGATGAGGTGCTCGAAAATCCCACCCACCGGGAACAATTCGAGGTATTCCGGCAGGATTATGAAGAAAAAACGGGTATGAGCCCCTCTCAAGAAGGATTTCCCATTTCCCGCTATGCTGTCCGCAACATGCGCAAACAGATCAAAAGCCTCATCAAACTGGACACCCAAATCGAGATCAAACTCAACCCCCGCAATGTCGAAGAAGCAGGTGACTTCATCGAACGCGGCTGGGACGATCAGCGGTCGATGTACTATTACAAAGTGTTTTTTAACGAGGAGGAGGAGTAAGGGCTACTCTGCCAAAGGTTCTCTATCTAGGCTGAGGGTAATCCATATTCCGCTAACTCAATCTGAACATCTTTCGTAGTTCCTCATCTCTTTGATCATCGTATTTTCCACCGGAAATAGAGGGTAATTCGACTGCAATTATTTATGATTTTCATAAATAATTGCGTATTTTAATGCGTTCTAGGAAGTGACTCATGCCCCTACTCGAAGACGTATCTACTGGTCAATTACTGACTTCCATTATTGAAAAAGTAGCAAGTAAAGACTTTGAAATCATCAAGCGTTCTGGTCAATTTACCTTTGATTGGGTCAGGGAGAGACAACTTGAGACCTACAAGATTAGCATACTCCATCCAACTGAAGCGATCATCGGTCTGATGGCACTTATTGACTATCCAGCTGAAGCTAGAATTCATCTTAACCTGATTGAACTCGCTCAGAAGCATAGAGGAAAAAGTAAAAAAATTGACAGAATCGCTGGTTGTTTAATCGCCTACGCTTGCCAATTGGCTTTTGCGAGAGGATATGTTGGGTTTGTTTCCCTCCAACCCAAAACCATCTTAATCCCCTGGTATGAAAAGAAGTACGGGTTTCAAAAGTATGGGCGGTTGCTTGCGATAGACCAGCGTGCTTCAGAAGATCTTATCCAAGAATATATCAGATATGAAGGACCCTAAAGAAATCTATCAACAACTCAGAGAAACCTACTCGGATGAAGAGATCGCAACTGACTTTGTCGTCGAAGAGAGGCTACCTCCTGCCGAGCAGCAAGCTGCCAAGGAAGAATTTCTAAGGCTCCGTCTCGAAAGATTGCAAGCCATGACTCCCATCGAGAAATTGGCAAGTAATCTATGGCAACTCAAGTATCAGATTCGCTTGTATCTGGATCAAGCCGCTTTCCAAGCTTCCTTCAAATTCGGCAAACAACTGAAACGATATATTGCAATCACCCAAAGAAGTCAAAAAACCGTTGCGCAAGAATTGAATATTCACCCCACCAAACTCAGTCGGATTGTCAATGGCAAAGAAAAACCCAATGTCGAATTGATGTATCGACTTGAACAACACAGTTCAGGAGAAATTCCAGCCGAAGTCTGGTGGAGATTGCATGCCATCGAGTTGGAGCATCACATCAAAACAGATCTCCACACCAAGCTTCAGGAAGCTGATCAAGTCAGTAATCCATTGAAAATCAGTGCTTGACCTGCTCTTTTTTTATTCTTTCTTCCCACACCACTGGACAAAAGTCCAAATCATTGCTTCAAAGCGCAGTGATCACCACAAAAGCGGGTTGGATGCGAAGTCCAAGGTTGGGGAGGAAAAGCGGGCTGGGCTGGGACTTCGACGCCTTTTTCCTGCCTTTTTGGGCGCTCAAAAAGGCAGGCCCGCGGCAGGCGACGTCATGTTTGGTCAACAACAACCCAAAGCTGATTCAAGAAATGTCTAGTGGTGTGCTTTCTTCCACTTCCGATACGGCCCATAGCGATAATATTTCGGGCGGCTATCCAAGCGCGCGTGCAACCAATACACGCCCATTCCGGCAGTACTGAGCCAAGTGGGTCGTTCTGATAGATGAGCGGACATGGTTTTGCCTACTGCTTGCCAAAAGGCATGGAGTTGCTCCCTCGGAGCGCTTCGTAGAAAAGCTGCCAGATGCGGGTATGCCGAATCAGGAGTCAACGGCCTGGGCACCACCAAGCGAGCATCTCCCCGCAAATTGGCGAAGCGTACCACATTAGCCTCGGTTTGAAAATATTCGGCAAAGGTCTCCGGTTCAGGATTCACCTGGGCCAATCCTGGGCTATCCAGGACCACCCATTCGAAAGCTTGCTCCAACCGATCCTGATTCACCGGGGACGTTTCCCAAAAGAAGGCAGCAAATGGCACCTCCACCAAACTACGGGTATAGAAATCCCGGAAGTCCGCAGACTCCTGCCATAACGCAAATACCGCCCGAACCGATAGGGGTTTGCCAGCAAGGCGTAGGGAGTATTGATGGCCTTTATGCGATGCCAATCGCGTTGTATTCAATTCCCACATCCCTCAAATATCCATCAGAATCCCTACATGACAAAATCAAAAGCCTGCCGCGAAAGGGCGGCAGGCGAGTTTAACCCTCCGAATGAGGAGTCAAGCAAAACGGAACAACATTCGTCCAGATCATTCTGGGGTAGGAAATACGCTGCAACAAATATGGGGAGGTTGCAATCATCAATCAAACTGATTATGTTGATACATCATTGATAGTCTCTATGAATTTTCAACAATTGGCGTATATCCTGGCAGTGGAGCAAGAGCGAAACTTCCAACGAGCAGCGGAGCACTGCCACGTGACCCAGCCAACCCTTAGCATGATGATCAAAAAGC
>JBCCCJ010000300.1:0-6606 GCA_039033615.1 Bacteroidota bacterium | reverse complement strand
CGAAAAGAACCGTAAAAAATCGTCCCGCAAGTCCAGCCAGCTGGTCATCCGGCTCGAACGAAAAGAGCGTGACGCCTTTGTCGCGCTTCGAGTTCTTCTTCTTCTTCGAGGTTTTCCAATTCTTCGTGAAAAGCGTCATACCAGGCTTCCACTTGCCGAAACTGAAATACCACTCCTCCTTTGATAAAGTTCAAGAGCAGTACATAATCAATGCCTTCGTATTCGTGGTATTTCTGATACAGCTTCCATTTAGCGGGGAATGATTGCAGTTCTTCAGGATCCTGATCAAATTCGTGAGCCAAAGAGAAGGGGAAACGGGTCAAAATCAGGCTTTTTGCCCCTTCATGCTGAGCAAATTCCAGAAATGGACCAGGATCCATATCCCCCAGGTCAACCATGGTGGGCTGATTGTAGATCACTCCATCAAAGGTTTTGGCCTGATGGGTTTCGCACCAGGCATTCAGTTGGGTGATGGTTTCTTCAATGGTCATGATGATGAGATGTTTGATGATTACGCATTCCCCAGTCCCGCATACCGCTTGGATCGCATCTCAAAGGCTTCGGTACCGCCTTCCATGATATCACAAATCGCTCTTTTGACCGCCGATTCTTCCAAGGGTCCCATCACCATGGGGCTGACTTCCCTGGTCTGGCCATTCATCACGATGATGTGCTCACTGTCGCCATTGACGGGAATGTTGGCATTGTGGGTCACCACGATGATCTGACGGCATTCCTTGGATTGACGGAGTTGCTCCACCACCAACTGATAGATCAAGTTGTTGTCCAGGTCGTCTTCCGGCTGATCGAGGATGAGGGGCACCTCGCCCTGACTGAGGATCAAGGTCAGGATGGCGGCGGTCTTCTGACCGGGCGAGGCCGTAGATATGGGCTGAAACCCGCTGGCTTGATTGGGCTTATACTCCACCACAATGTCGTCCTCGGGATGCAAGAGAGCCATCTGGTCCCAACTTTCCCCCGAAAGGTCGTTCAGTTTGTTGCGGAAACGAGCCCCAAAATCTCCGCTGCCCTCTTGTCCAGCACGGATTTTCTCCAGGCTGTCCAGGAGCAAGTCATTGAACTTGTCCGGGCGGCTCTGCTGAATACGATCTAGCAGAGCATCCACGTCATCCGTCAATTTCTGCGTACCCAAAATCTCTCGAAATGCCTGCTCAAAATGCTCAAAATCACGGCAGGGTTTCACTTTGATGCGGACATTTTCTTCTGAGAAAGTCGCCTGAACCGCTGCCTTGCGCAAGCTAGATAGCTGCTCTCGATCTGAGATGTATGCCTGACGGAGCTGAGCAAGCCGATCCTGCTGAGCCGTGAGACTTTGCTCAATGGTCTCAATTTTCGCCAGCTCTGCTTGCCATTGCCCCTTTTTGTCCAACTCCTCCTGCATGGCCATCACCGGAATGCCCTGGGCTTCTAATTGGGTTTGGGCTGCCGCCAGAGCAGTTTGAGCCGCCTGACGCGCCTGTTTCCAGGTGCCCGCAGTGATCCCTTGCAGCACTTTCTGTTGAGTACTGGTCAAAAGGCCCAATGATGGAGTCATGCCTTTCACAAACTCAATCATCGTTCGCTGTGTCAAATCATCAAGCGCTTTGATCTCTGCTTGAAAAGCCGCAGCAAAGAGAGACGAATCCAGCGTGGGGATCTGTAAACTCCCTACATATCCTTTCCACTTGTCCACTTCCTGCTGCCACTGTTGCACAAAGAGGTCCATCAGCCGCTGCTCCTCGCCAAAGCGTTCATTCTGCTGCAACAACTCTGCCGTGCCACTCTCGCTGAAGGCCTGAATGCGCTGCTCTGCATCCAGGATTTTGCTGGCAACCTCTTCCTTGCGCGCGATCTGAGCTTGCAAGCTGCGAAGGTGTGCCCCTTGCTCCAAATACTCGTTTTTTCGCTGGCCCAACGCCACCAGCTTGGTCTGGATCGCCTCATTGCTGTGGTCGATGCGATCCCGCAGGCTATTGGTTTCGGTAGCGATGTCAAAGACCTGCTTCTGGGCAAACATGTCCAACTCAATGCGGCGAATGGCCTGAGTATCTTCTACCGCCTCATACTGCTCAGAAAGCGGATTCCATTTAGAAAGAGAACGATCTTCCCGGTTTTGGGTACGCTGATAAGTTAGTTGGTAATCAGCTCCGTTTCGATGGATGTCCAAAACCAGCGAAGAGCCATTGTCCAGGACCCCGATGCCATTGCGGACGGGTTTGAAAAATTCCGTAAAATCCCGCTTGATGCCCTCCAAATGGGCCAATTCTTCCTGGCATTGGGGAAATAAGCCCCGCAAAAAGCGGAGAATGCTGGATTTGCCACTGCCGCGTCCCCCGACAATGGTGTTCATTTGAGGACTGAACGCCAGTTCCAGTGGCTCCGTGCCCGTGATCCGGGTCCCCGTGATGGTGATCTTTTTGAGCCAGGTGTCTGGCATGTGATAGGGCAAGTGAGGAGCGGGGCATTCGAAATCGTTGCGGATGCGATACTTCGGCACCAACAGAGCTTGCACCAAACTCTCCAGATTCGGTTGCGCTTCCATTTTGATCCAGGTATAGCGGCTGCCAATGCCCCACAAACCATGTCTGGAATCTCCTGCTGCATGTGGGTTGTCCGAAAAGGTCAGGATGGCTTTGCCGGTCTCTTTCGATTGTAAAGCCGCTTGACGCCAGGTCTGGATGCGATCCGATTGGATTTCCCGGCCATAATAGGTAGCGAGCTTGGACGATAGCTCCTCTCGAAAAGCAGAGGTGTACCTTCGCTGATCCACCAAGAACGCTGAGTGTACCACCTGCACCCCCAGAACGGGTGCCTCTCGCAGGAATTCCATCCGAGGCTGATTGCCCACTTCACAAAGTCCATTGAATTCATCTACGTGGGCAGGCATGCAAATTGCTCCTGCTGATTCGGCCAGGTCTGCAACCTGGAGAATGCTTTTGGCGGAATGAGCGTCTTGCTTCCCAAATTTGTCCCGGTCGATTCCCGCCCGAATCAAAAAGTCATTGACTTCGGTGGTGCCTTTGTCGATGTCAAAGAGGATCAACAGATGTACTTTGGCATCGCTACAGGTGATCTCTACCCCAGGAAAGATGGTCAATTCGGTGTCTGCGGCAGCGGCCTTGATCTGGTCGATCCAGGCCCCGGTATTGTGGTCCGTAACTGCCACACAACTGAGCCCCTGCTCCAGACAGCGGGCCACCCACTGCGCGGCGGTGACGGTATCCCGGTCCCGAAAACAGAGACTGGCCGGCGTATGAAGATGAAGGTCACATTTGTGCCAGCGGGTGCCGACGTAGGAGGGTTGTGGCATGAAATCAAGTCAGTAGGTGAAGGAAACAAGTCGATCAGGGCGAGAGAGAAAGAAGAAAGAAATGGGTTGGGGGAAACAGGAGCATTCTTCTCTACTCCGCCTCCTCCCACATGGCCGCAAAGAAGGCCTCTTCAATCAGGACCACCTTCCAGCGTTCGTCGCCTTGCTTGAGGTTTTCGATGTGGTTGTCGCCATTGACGTAGATGCGATCGAATTCCCGGTCGAGGGGATTGTAGGCGCTCTTGCGGAGGAAGTCATTGAGGGCGTCGGCGTCGTGGGTGTGGACATTGCGCCAGAGGATGAGGAGACGCTCTCCCTCCAGGCTGCGGCCTTGGATCACCTGATAGCCCTGCACCAGCTCACGGGTGTCCACGATCACCCCCAGCAGATAGTTGAAGGTCTCGATCAGATCCACGGGGGTATCCCGCAGCTCGTCTGCCTGAGTAGTGAGGAGGCTGTAGCCCCAGGGATCGGCAAAATCTGCCACGGTGAGCAGGCTGCCCCGGCTCTCGGTATCGAGCAGGTAGCGCAGCCGATAGCCCTCCCGCAACTGATCCGTCCCCTGATCGAGGAGCTGCTGCTGGGCCGCGCTCCGTTTCAATTGCAGATTGTTGAGGGTATCTTCGTAACTCTCGAGGCGCAGGTACTTGAAGATATGGCTGCTGCCTTCCCGGCTGACGGGCTTGCCGTCCTTCCAATCCTTGGAGTAAATCACCTTTTGGATGCGAGGCTTGGTGACGCTGTCGAAATACTGCCCCATCTCGACCAGGATATACTTGCGCTGCCCGCCATCTTCTCGATTGAGATTGATCACGGCATGGCCCGTGGTGCCGGAACCAGCGAAGTAGTCGAGGGTGGTCGAGTCCTTAGAAATCCCAGAAACCTTTAAGCAATCTTCTACTGCAAAAATGGACTTGGGATAAGAAAAGGTATTACTTCCTGCAAAAAGTTTTTTTATGAGTGCTGTACCGTGCTCCGTAGCAGAATACTTAGCGTCAACCCATGTTGTTAATGGCTGCACTCCTTCATTGGGTCTTCTTCGATAGTATACAAAGAATTCTCCGTTTGACTGTTTCTCGGCTTTTAATTCTGACTCGATGCTTTTGACCCTATCATATCCAAGATACCATCTCCCTTCCTCACCACTATCTCTAAGGGGATAAATTACACTTTCATCTACTTTGGGAGGATCAATTTCGAAGTATTCCTTTGTAGTATTATTGAAAGATGCCTTGGGCACCCTCAATTTTCCATCTATATTTAGATAAATGGGATAAAACATTGAAGGTCTATCTGTCCTGAGGGAATTAGACCCAGCCTTTCTTAACATCTCCCAAAAAAATGCTCCTTTTTCATCATTTTCTCGATACCGCTCTAGCTGTTTCTTATCTCGTGGTAGCCTACTAATAGTTGTTTCTGCATTTTTCCTAGCAAAAAGTGCATATTCATGAGATAGAGCAAAACCATTTGGAATCGGGCGGCCAGAAGGTTTGATTCTGATTGAGACAGTCCCTGCTAAGTCTTCGAAAATATTCTCTAAAAGAATACCGAGGGACTTTTGCTCGTAGTCATCTATTGTGCAACAAAGAATACCGTCTTCACTCAGTATTTCCCTCCCTAATATGAGCCGATCTGCAATCAAGCTTATCCAAGAGCTGTGTTTGTAATTGTTCTTATAGAGAATAGGCCCACCATCCGTATTATACGGCGGATCAATATACACGCACTTCACCTGCTCTCGATACCTCGCTTGCAGCAGATTCAGGGCCTGGAAGTTTTCGGAATTGATCAGCAGGCCATCGGTTTTGTCATCCAGCTGATCGATGGAGGCGAGAAGTTGGTCTTTGAAGGCGCGGGAGAAGAAGGCGGTGTCGAGGACGAGGGAGGGATTCTCCCGGAGGAAGGCAGCGGTGAGGGGCTCGGAATAGGGGGTGGGGCTTTCTGAGGGGAATAGACTGGATGGTGATTCCTCCCCCCGGCCCCCTCCAGCGGAGGAGAGGTCTTGGATATGGAAGAGGTCTTTCCAGGCAGTCAATTGCTGCTCGTTGGCCAGGATTTCGGGATAGAGTTCCTCCGGGACGTGGTCGAGGGTGAGACAGTACTCCGCCTGGGTGATGAATTTCTTTTTGAGCCAGAGCTTTTTCTGGAAGTTTTCGAGCTGGGCGAGGAAGGTGATCAGCTTGCTGCCGATGCTTTTGATGGCCTTCATGAGGGCGATCTGCCCGAGGAAGTAGCGCTCGTCCCGGCTGGTGATGTCGTCGAGGTGGAGGACTTCGTTTTTGAGGTAAAAATCCAGCTCCCGGCTGAGAAAGCCCCCCAAATCCTTGTGGATGAAGTAGTCAAAGGTGTTGCGGGCGGTGTAGTCGGTGAGGTGCTTTTCGAGCAGGCTGCGCTGCTTGTTTTTCTTGGTAGGTCTGGCGGCCCAGACTTCGGCATAGGCAGGGGGAATGAGTTGGTCCTCGCTCAGGGTTTGAAGCGCCTGGGTATTCAGGGCCGATTGTTTGACCTTTTTGCCCAGCGGCAGGTAGAGAAATTGGAGGATGAGTTCCTCCCCTGCTACGCGGACAGGCTGATCAGGGGAGAGCTGAAAGCGGCGTTCTTGGTCGTTACTGGCCTTGCGATTGTCTTGCTCAGTGCTGGCATCAAGCAATTGGAAGGAAACCCGCTTGCCGTCGGAGAGCGGAAAGCGATAGACCTGGAGGTATTCGCTGGTCTTGATGTAGTATTGGTCGTGATTGGCCCAGTAAAGCTTGACTTCCTCTCCTTCGTAGGGGATGGCGTAGACATCCTGTTTATAGCGGCGCTGGGAAATGAAGTCTCCCTGATGGTAGTAGCGGCTGAAAAAGGTCGTCAGGTGAGAGAAGACGTCATTTTCAAGGGCGGTCAGGTCGCCCGCTTTGCGATATTGGACCCGGAGTTCTTGGACTACTGGACTGGTCTCGGAGTCCATGCCCGCCGCTTGGAGGGTCGCTTCTAAGTTGGTCAGCTTCTTTTCCAATTCAGCAGTGTCGTCCCGCCGATTGGCTCGCAGGACGGCCTTGGCCTGGGGCAGGAGATCATGTTTCAGAAAGGCGGTGATCTCCTCACGCTTTTGGTTGAGGATGCGATAGATCCCAAAGTCTAGCTCTTCCTGATTCAGTTGGAAGATTTCCTCAAGGGTAGAGATGAGCTGGTCGTAGTTGGCATCGATCAAAACCTCGCCTGAATCGGCTTCGTAAAAGCGTGAGATCAGATTAATGAAGGTGGTTTTTCCGGCTCCGCTTGGGCCGACAATTGCGACCCGAGTCGCGGCCTGG
>JBCCCJ010000299.1:0-6615 GCA_039033615.1 Bacteroidota bacterium | reverse complement strand
TGCACACGCCATTTACCTGTAGTATCTCGCCCCATTGTACTCTACGGCTGCGTAGCGCTCCGCCATTGCACAGGGGTCCGATCCATGATGATCGAGGCCTTTCACGAGGTGGGCAAGGACCTGACTTCGGTAGAAGAGCAAAAGGTCTGGCTGTTGCAAAACAAGCGAACCAACGATTGGGGCAGTACCCGGGCGACCGTGGCTGCCTGTCATGCGCTGCTGCTGACAGGAAGCGAATTGTTGTCGGAGCCGGGGAGCATTTCGCTCAAAGTCGGTGGCGAGAACGTCCCCATTCCTGAGGATCAAACCGCTGGAACTGGACAGTTTCAGGTGCACTGGGAAGGCTCAGAGATCACTCCAGAACTGGCGGAAGTCCAGATCAAGCGCAAAAGTAAATCGCTGGCCTTTGGAGGAATGTTCTGGCAGTACTTCGAGCAATTGGACAAGATCACCCCTGCCGAGACGCCCTTGAGTTTACAGAAGAGCCTGTGGAAACAAGTCAACACCGACCGCGGACCAGAGTTGCAGGTGATTTCTGAGGAAGCGCCTTTGAAAGCGGGGGATAAGCTGACCGTTCGCATTGAGTTGCGAGTGGATCGGAGCATGGAGTACGTCCATTTGAAGGATATGCGAGCTGCGGGCTTGGAACCGATTGAAGTGCTTTCTCGCTACCGCTATGAAGGTGGCCTTGGCTTCTATCAAAGCACCAAGGATGCCGCAACCCATTTTTTCATGGACCGCCTGCCGAAAGGAACCTACGTACTGGAATATGACCTTCGGGTGAGCCTGCCTGGCGATTTCTCCAATGGAATAACCACCCTGCAGTGCATGTATGCGCCTGAATTCAGCAGCCATTCAGCGGGAGCGAGGATTCAGATCGTGGAGTGAGGTTCTGGCGATTCATTCTCCGCTTTCCGCAAGAAGAAATAATTCATGCAGCTTGTCTCGCAAGGTAGCCTTATCAATCAATTGGGTGCGGTATTCAGCGACCAATGCTGGCGACAATTGACGGCTGAGTGCATACTCTACCACTTCTTCATCTTTACTTTTACACAGAATGATTCCAACGCTAGGGTTTTCATGCGGTTTTCGTACATCCCGGTCCAACGCCTCCAAATAAAAGGTCAACTGGCCAAGGTGCTCCGGGCGGAAGTGTTCTATTTTGAGTTCAATGGCCACTAGACATTGTAATCCTCGGTGGAAAAGGAGGAGATCAAGGTAAAAATCTTCCATGCCTACCTGCACTCGATATTGTTCTCCTATCAAAGAAAAATCGCGTCCCATTTCGAGGATGAAGGCCCCCAGGTTTTTGATGATGGCTTTTTGTAACTCTTTTTCGCTATGACGGGGAGGAAGGTCCAGAAATTCTAGGACATACGGATCGCGAAATACGGTACTCGCTTCCGGATGATCTTGTAACAAAGATGGAGAAAGAGAAGTAGAGGCGAGCTGGCTCCTCTCATACAGACCGGACTTGATTTGGCGCTCTAATTCCCGGGAGGAATATCGTTCTTCCAGACATTTTTGTAAGTAAAATTGTCTTTCCTCTTGGGAATTGGTTCTGGACAAAATGAACAAGTGGTGGGTCCAGGGAATTTGTGTCAGCACTGCTGACACTTTTTCATCGCTTTGGTACGTTTCGAAGAATTGTTTCATTCGAAATAGGCCGCGACGACTAAATCCACGTAACCCGGGATGTCGTTTTTGGAGGTATTCGGCGAGCTCTTTCACAATTCCTTCTCCCCATTCAGCTGATGTAACTCTTTCGTGAATGTACTTGCCGACTTCCCAGTAAAGGATGACCAATTCCTGATTCACGAGACGTAAGGCGCGAGAGCGAGCCTTCGCAATAAGTTGACTGATTTCTTCGAATTGGGGAATGGGAAGTTGACTCATAAAGCCAAGATAGGAATGCTAAATGGAATATCTATTTGGGAAAGATAGCATTTTCCCAAGAGCTAATAGATAGGCAAGAAGGTACTCATTCCACCAAAACAAGGAAAATTCTTTTGCATAACTTCCTACCAACATTCCCAAATGTGAAAGAAATCCATTATTTTCGAAGCAGCCTGCGATGGGGCTGCTTTCTTTTTACTGCCTGACCTACACCCCTGGCCTCATGATCCGCTTGATCTTTTCGATCCTCGCCAGCTTGTCCATCCTCTGGCCTTCTCTTGCTCTTAGCCAGGATCTTGCCTCCCAAGCGATTGATTACCTTCGCTACCAGCAAAAATCGCTGGACCTTGTGGAGGGAGACCTCACAGATATACGCCTCCAAAGCGAGTCGGTGGATCGTCATACCGAGATGACCCACCTTTACTTCCAGCAATGGCATGAAGGAGTGGAGGTGTTTGGCGCAGTAGCTGGCGTTCACCTAACAGCCGATGGGCAGGTACAACACCTTTCTGAAAGATTGGAAGGCCACATAGCCGCCCGTTTAAAACCCACCGACATACAACTTGATCAAACGCAAGCCCTTTTGATGGCGGCTCAATTGATGGGGATTGCTGAGCCAGACATCGAGATCAAAGCCGAAGCCGAAGGAGAAGATCAAGAAACGTGGTTTTTTCCTCAGAATATTTCCCTGGAGCCCATTCCCGTGCGCTTGGTGTACTATCCCGACCTTCAAGGAGAATTACATCTGGCTTGGTTGGTCCGGATTTACGCCTTGGATGCTCAATCTTGGCTTACCTGGTTGCTGGATACCGAAAGCACCGAAGTGTTGGGCCGTTTTGATTGGGTGAACCACGATCATTGGGGAGAAGCACAGCCAGCTCATTCTGCCTCAGGCCAGTGTCGACTTCCGCTACCCGAACCGATGGCTTTGACCACTTCCGGCACCCAATATCAGGTCTATGCTTTTCCCATAGAGAATCCTGCTTCCGGAGCGCGCACAGTGGAAATTGATCCGGCCAATGGGGCCGCTTCTCCCTATGGATGGCACGATACCAATGGGGTCATCGGTGCCGAGTACATCACCACTCGCGGCAACAATGTAGATGCCTATTTGGATCAAGGCGATAACAACCATCCCGCCAATGGCGACGATGACCGGGCCAACGGTGGGCTCAGTTTAGATTTTTCCTTTCCCATAGATTTGGATCAGGCCCCTTCGACCTACGAAGATGCAGCCGTAACCAATCTCTTCTACTGGAACAATATCCTCCATGACATCCTCTATCAATACGGCTTTGATGAATCGGCTGGCAACTTCCAGGTGAACAACTATGGCAATGGTGGCCTGGGAGGAGATGATGTTCGAGCCGAAGCTCAGGATGGTGGCGCATTCAACGATGCCAATTTTGCCAGTCCGCCGGACGGCTATCGCCCCCGGATGCAGATGTACGTGTGGAATACCACCAGCCCTAGCAAAGCTGGGGAACTCGACAATGGCATCATCATCCATGAATATGCCCACGGATTGAGCCACCGTTTGATCGGAGGGGCTGGGAATTCCTTTTGTTTGCTCAATGGAGAACAAATGGGAGAAGGCTGGAGTGATTGGCTGGCGTTATTGCTGACCATGAAAAGTGGGGATCTCGCTACGGATAGTCGGGCGCTGGGAACCTATGCTTTGGGCCAAGCGCCTGGCGGACCTGGTAACCGAGTCGGCTACTATACCACCGATATGGCGGTGAATGATTTTACCTATGATGACATCAAGGGCCTTGCCGCTCCTTATGGAACGGGCTATGGATGGGCCACGATCTTATGGGACCTGACTTGGGCGATGGTGGGCGAATACGGCTTTGATGCCGATTGGTACAATGGAACTGGTGGCAATAACAAAGCCTTACAATTGGTGATCACTGCGATGAAACTCACCAATTGCAATCCTGGCTTCATAGACGCCCGTGATGCCATCATTGCAGCCGATCAAGCTACAGGAGGTACCGATGCCTGCCTGTTGTGGAAAGTCTTTGCCCGCCGAGGTCTTGGGTACAGCGCAGTGCAAGGAAGCAGTTACAGCCTTTCTGACGGGGCAGAAGCCTTTGATTTGCCTCCTAGCTGTATCAAAGAGGTTCAGTTGTTTTTGACCGCCTCACCGGATAGTGTTGTCGGAACCGGGCAGGTGTTGACGCTTACTTCGCAAGTGGTGAATCGCAAAGCTGATGGCGTGACCCAAATGAGCCTGAAGGTTCCGGTGCCTCTGGGTACGACTTATGTCCCCAATTCCGCCAGCCACAGCGGTGTGTTGGTGAACGACAGCATTCATTTTCCCCCCATCAGCCTGGCCGCAACGCTTCAGGTTGAGCGCAGTTTTCAGGTTACCGTAGGGGGAGGCACCTTCACCACCGCCTTGATGGAAGATGATCATGAGTATGGAGGCGGCAAATGGACTTTTGCGCATGGGCAGGGGAGTAATGACTGGGCCCTCAGCACTGCCTTTCCCAAGGATGGAACCTACGGCTGGTTTGGGCAAGATGTCTCTTCTACCAGCGATCAATATTTGACCCTGGCTAGTTCGGTAATGCTCAGTGGAGATGCCTACTTGCAGTTCTGGCATTATTTCGATACCGAATCTGGGGTAAGTACCGCCTATGACGCAGGCGTTGTGGAAATCAGCAAAAACAACGGCCAGACCTGGGAAGATTTGGGACCCCATATCCTGAACAATGGGTACAATCGTACCGTCTCTTCCGACTACGGCAATCCCTTGGCAGGTCGTTCGGCCTTTGGAGGCAAGAGCGACAATTATGTTCGGACGGACATTGATCTGAGCAGCTATGGCGGCGCCAACGTTCTCATTCGGTTCAGACTTGCCACCGATTCAAGTGTGGGCGGAGATGGCTGGTACATCGACGGTGTCCGCATCCTGGATTTGGCCTCGGTCTTCGCGGAAGCGGAAGTGAAAACCGCGGAAGGAGATCTGGTTTTTGAACGCTTGGCTGCGCCTGGGGTGATCATCCTAGAGAGTTCGCCTTTTCCGGTAGAATGGTTGGACCTAGAATTGATTCCAGAGGTCGATCACTTTCAACTCAAGTGGGCAACCGCCTCCGAAACCAACAATGCAGGCTTTGAATTGCAGCGATCCCTGAGTGCGGACTTCACCTTTTCGCAAGCGATATCTTGGGTGGACGGAGCTGGCAATGCTCAGACTGCTCAGCAGTATTTGGTTTTGGATGAAGCGGTTATTCCGGGGCAGACCTATTTCTACCGCCTCAAGCAAGTAGATGTCAACGGGCGCTTTTCCTATTCTCAGGTCCTTTCCGGTCGGTTGCTGGAAGAAGCCGGCATTGATCTTCGCCTTTTTCCCAACCCCAGCGATGGACAAGTAACCGTGGATCTATTCAGTCGGAAAGAAGAGCGGATCACCCTCAGCGTACTGGATCCAATGGGCAAAGTGGTGGCTATGCGAGAAATTGCCCCGAGCGAAGCGCGGCAGCAACTCACGCTGGATTTATCAACTTTGTCTCCTGGGGTGTACCTGATTCGGGCGACTCAACCAACCTATACGATCAGCAAACGCTGGGTGTTGAGGAAATAAGACCCCCTGCTGTCATCCAAGCTTAGGAATGGGATTGAACATTCTCTTCTGGATCTCATAAGGGATCGGGAAGCGTTCTAGCATTTCCTCTGGAGAAATGATCAGGCTGGAAATGTGAACGCAAGGTCCGCCAACCAGTTGCAAACTCAGGAAATCAACTTTGTAAGGGAAAATCAAGCTGAGATGGAGGGTGCAGGATTCCACTTGCTCGCTTTGGAACAGCAAATGAGTGCCACTCGGCTCGTGGTAATATTTGATCCAGTCATGGTAGGAATCTAGCTCCAACTCTACGCCTCGTTCTCTTTTCAAAAATCGGAAATAGTACACCAATCCAGGAATGAAGAAAGGCGCAAAAAACAGTTGAATCAGGACGACCAACTGTACCACCGTTTGATCTTGCAACCAGATCCAACCCACAAATCCAAGCGCCACCAACCCAATCATGCAATAAAAGATCACTTGAAAAGGCAGCACAAAGGGACCCTTGCGCGTGCTGTGAAGATCGAAGAACTCTACATGCGGTTCTAGCTGATGTTTCTCTGAAGCCGAAGCTTCTAAGCTGGTCTGTGGAGCAAGAGAGTCATTCCTTCCAAACATGGGTGAGAGATACGATTGTTATGGGCAAATTACTGGATCATGGAGTAGGGAACCACTGGTTTCAAAACAGAAACTTACACCTCATTTAAGATAACTGTTTTCCTGGCGAATTGGTTGTGAAAAGAACAGAATTCCTCTTGAGAGTTTCTGGGGATCGGTTTGGAACCGAGATGGAAAAGATTCCAAGGGAGAAAAAGTCAAAAATCAGAGATGATCCCTCCCCCAATACTTACATCCGCTCGCAAATGGTATCAATTTTCCTGCCAGATCGTACCGAAGGAAGAGGGAATCATACACGGATGAACATATCTATTTCGGGAAGATTTCGTAAGTTTAGAAGCTATGGGAACGACCATTCACCTTGCCATCAACCGATTATACTTCCTCTACGCCCTTGTGGTGTTCATGCTGCCGATTCCGTTTGTCTTGGTGGCTCATGTGCTAGCGAAAGCCCTGCTGGAGAAAGATCGCCTCTTATTCATCTACCGGACCCACCGAGCCTGGATCAAATTCTGGGAAATTGGCAGTGG
>JBCCCJ010000298.1:0-6619 GCA_039033615.1 Bacteroidota bacterium | reverse complement strand
GCAGCATTCTTGGTCTGACTTTTATGGTTCTTGGCTATGGAAAGTCGGTTTTCCAGCGTATGTTCAAGACCATGGTCGCGTTCATAGTGGCTGCTCTTGCGCTCTCCGAATCATCGATTGTCTTTTTGAGTTGAACGAAGCTGGCGATTTGGGGGGTGGCATCCGCCTCATCAATAGCAGCCTGGCGGTACAAAACAGTCGCTTTTCGAATAATAGCTCTGGCTTATTGGGCGGAGGCATGTCGGGCTTTCAAACCCTGACTGGGAGAAGCCTTCAAATCAGGGGCAGTGAATTTTCCATGAATACTTCCAACCGAGGCGGAGGTTTGTTTCTGGAATCCGAAAGGCCTTCCATCCAATTTGAGATAGACAGCTGCTCTTTTGTGGGCAACCAGGGCCTGGAAATAGCCGCGGGTCTCTACCTTTTTTTCGACCCAGCTAGCAGTTCTCCCACTTTTTCCCTGACCCGATCTGAGTTTATGCAGAATGAGGCTTCCATCGTGGGCGGAGGGTTCATGGTAGAATATTATGGGAGGAATGGACTGGTAACTATTGACAGTTGCGTATTTGAAGAAAACATCGCAGGCGCAGGATTAGGACCAGGCGGCGGTGCGGCAGGCATGTATGCTGGCTCGATCAATGAAGGAAATGCGCTGAATCTCAGTCGTTCTTCCTTTGCTCGGAATGCTGGCGGAGGAGTCGGAGCGATAGGGGTCGAGGTAGGCACCAATGGCGAATGGGATGCCTCCATCCAAGCCTGCTCCTTTACAGACAACGAAGCCTATTTGGGAGGGGCGGCGATGGGCCTATTTGCTTATCAGGCTTCTTTGATGACCCAAATAGAAATTGAGGAGTGTTCCTTCAGCGGAAATGACATGCTCGCTGAGACTGGGGATGCCTACGGTGCGTTACTCCTTGCTAGCTCTGTGGGAGCATTTGACGCCACAGTCAGTCGCTGCACCTTTACCGGGAATCGCAATCCCATCGGGGGCGCGGCCTTGTCTGTTTCGGAACTGGCACCAGATCAACAGGAAGCGGGGGCGAAATTGGTGGTAGAGAATTCGGCTTTCACGGAAAATAACGGCAGCATATCGGTCCTGGATTTTTCCCGAGACGCGAGTCCCTATCTATCTGCCATCGTGGTAGATTTGAATAACCTGACCATAGCAGAAAATGATGCCATTGGGATTCGGACCCCAGATGATATGCCAGTCATCATGCGGAATAGTATCCTGAGCAATCCTCTGAAGGCCGACGTGGAACTAAGTGCGACTTCTCTTTTTGGTTCCCAAGGGGGCAATTTGGTCAGCGACTCCAGCATGAACAGTCTCCTGACCGTTGAGGACACCTCCGGCGTGGATCCATTATTCGTCGGCAGTGGGGAATATCCCTATCAACTGCAGGCAGGCAGCCCAGCGGTAGATTGGGGCAAGATTTATCCAGGCATGGACGTCGCTGGAGGGGATCTGGTTGGCAACGTTCGCTTCCAGGGAACGGGCGTGGATGCAGGTGCCTACGAAAGTCCATTCATTGTCTCGGTTCAAGAACAGTTTGACCTGAACGCAGCTCTCTCCCTCTATCCGAATCCAGTGGTTCAGCATGCGCAGCTCTCCCTGGACAACCAATGGCGCGGACAAGTCCGCATGGATATCTACTCCCTTTCCGGCCAAAGAATCACTACCCAATACTTGAACAAGGACCAAACACATACCACCTGGCCATTGGATCTCTCGCATGTGCCTTCGGGTATGTACCAGATCATGCTCTCCAATGGACAACAGCGGACCCAAGTCCGATTGGTAAAAAGCTAATCTCTCCCTTGGAAAAGGGAAAAGCAGGCTGGACCTCCCATCTTCTTTGAAGGTGGGAGGGTTTTGTTTGGGGCAGGTAGCGATAGATGTCCCAACTCCTTTGGTTAAGTCAGTTGGAGATCGCAGTCGCAGTGCGCCTGCTGATGCGAATCATCTAGCGCCTTTGCTACCAAGGGGAGCATCCCTAGCGGGCTGCATGTTTCTGGAAAAAAATGCATCAAAAACAACCGAAGCGCGATAGCGATTCGCAGTTCGGTAGAAACAGATGGCCTCCTGAAACAAGCAGGCGCATCGCGACTGCCACCTACTCGGAAGTTCTCTTTTCGTTACATCTGACGTACACCCATTTTGTTTGGGGCAGGTAGCGATAGATGAAAAAGAGGCCTGAGCCGAATACAATTCGGCGCTACCATTTGTCGAACGAAGTGAGATCCCGAGCATCAGAAAACCCTGTACCTCCCCCAACCCCGTTATTTCGGCAAGCTCAATACAAGCCTCCAGTTCACCACCATCCGCAGCAAGTCCAAAGACTCCGTGAAGCGGAGGGGGCTTTTCTACGAAAATTTGAACCCTGCCCCCTGCCCCCTGTTCCCTGTCAAAAGCCCAACTGAACCGACATCAGCACGACTCTGCCCGGAGCTTGCAAAGCCGAGCCATGCAAGGTGTAGGCTTCATCCAAGAGATTTTGGATACCGATGGTGGCATAGCCCCAAGCAAAATCATATCCCATATGCAAATCCACCACTTGCCAGGAACCGGCTCCGGTAGGCATAATGCCAGGATTAAATTGGTCCAGGCGACCAATACGGGTCTGAGTAGAGGCCTGCCGCCATTCGAGATTGCTCCAGATGCCATTTCTGGAGCGGAAACGGAGACCTAGCCGACCGTTCAAAGGAGGTAGGTTCGACAAAGGTTCTCCTTCGGTGATGTTTTGCCCCTGTAAGTAGGAAACCCCTCCGTACAGAGCCAGCGCCTGATTGACTGGCACTTCTACCGCTGCTTCTATCCCCCGAACAAAGGCCTGCCCGGTGTTTTGCTGTTGAAAGACTTGCTGTCCGTCCAGCGTACTGCTCCCGTCGTAGGTAGTTGGCACCCAGTCAATGTGGTCCTGAAAGCGGGTTTGGTACAAAGTCACAGTCCCAGAAAAATGCCGAGTCTTGGCTTTGAGTCCCAATTCTGTGGTGCGGCTTCGCTCTGCCCCTAAACTATCGTTGGGGACTGCGGCTCCTTGCTGCAAATAACCAAAATGATCCAGGTCATAAGCATCTGGCGTCCGAAAACCCGTATGAAAAGAAGAGACTACATGCCAATTGGGATGGAGTGGATATAAGCTAGAAATGTTGCCTACCACCGAACGAGCTTGGAGGGTTTCCTCCTCTGCTGCGGATACATTCTCCATCCGGACGGCTCTGGCCCGTCCCCCTACATTCACTTTCAAATCCAAAATGTCAAAGGAATGCTGGCTATACATGCCGAGATTGGTAGATCGTGCATCACCTTGATAATTTCCTGGACTGCGTTCCAAAGGGAGTCCTCCGATGCTTTCTTGGTTTACATCCCCAATGAAGTCCCGATAATATTCCAGGCCAGAAACCGCTTGCCAAAAAACACTTGGTTTGGAATGTACTTCTATCTGGCCGCTCCAGGTTTTGGCCCATTCGCGCTCAGCAACTAGTTTCTCTGCGAACGGAAGGTCATAGCGGCGATTTTCTTCCACCCGCTGCCAGGCCGAAGTCAACCGGACCTCTCGAAACCATTTGTTCTCCAAAAAGGAAGTCATTCGGGCATAGGTCAGGCTTCGACTCACTTCGGTAAATCTTGCCTTCGAAAAAGGACCGAAAGTTTCCAGGTTCCAGTTCATCAGGCTGTCCTGGTTGGTTTGTTGGTGAGCGAGGGTAAATTCGTGCCTCGGAGAAAGCTTGATCCGGGCTTTGACATCAACCGAGCTTTGATCATAGGCCGTAGCCGAACGAATCCCGATGGCTTGCGCGGCCATGAGATCCCCAAAATGACGCAAACTGACCCCAGCATGAATGGCAACTCGCTTGCTGCTCAGCTCCAATTCTGGCCGAAAACTTCGTTCCATCCCCTGGCTCATCCACCGTCCCAATACCGACCCATGCACTTGTACCCCTTGATCCGCAAAACGAGGATTTTTGGTGAACAACTGGATCGCCCCTCCAATCGCGTCGGTTTCGTATTGATTGGCGCCTCCACCCCGGAGGACTTCTACTCTTTGCATGGAAAATGGATCTACCATGCTCAACAGCGAATGAGAAGTGGTGCCATAGGCGGCATGTTGCAAGCGAATGCCATCCACCATCAGGGCCGTCCGCTGATCGTCCATGCCCCGAATCAGCAGGGAACTCCCCCCATAATAGGGTTGCTCTGCCCAGATTCCTGGTAGATTCTGGAGCGCCTGCGGAAGAGTCCGAGGCGATTCATAGCGCAACTGCTGCCCATCGAAGGTGGAAATGGAAGCAGAACTGTAAAAAGGATCTCGTTCGTGCCGCTCTGCGGTGATGATCACATCAGGGTGCAGCTTTGCCACGGATGGCCGAAGGGCTATCCCCATCGAAACGATGGCTTGGTCAAGTTTGATCTCGATTTCGACCTTCTTGCTCTCATACCCATCCTGACTGGCTTTCAACTGATACCATCCGGGGGATAACTTCTGAATGGCAAAGTAGCCTGCTTTGTCCGTCACGTCTCCCAGGGTAGTCCCTTCGATCACTACCGCGACATTTCGAAGCGGCAGGCCTGTTCCCCGGTCGTACAGCGAGCCTTGCAAAGTCGCCTGTCCCAGCAAGACAGAACCACCAAACCAACACGTTAGCAGGAAGAGAAAAAGTTGTTTCATCTGTATGGAACTGGATTCAGGATCGTAGGGGATGGGAAGAAGGTGGCCAGCGAAGAAGTACCAATTTACTGACTGAAATTGAAGAAGCCATGTTTCCCAGACAAGACTGCTTTTCCTGAGATATTGCATGGGATAGCTGCCATTTGGGTAACAGTTCCCGATCATCATAGAGTGTCCTTTCTATGTGGGTTTCCCCTACGCACCCAACAATAACGCATTTCTCCCCCAAAAGCATATGCCTACGGGACGAGTCAAGGGAAAAAGGGGACGAATATGTAATTGACCTGGGCCAAACGTCTCCTTCCAGATTGCCCCAACCTCTCTGATCATTCGAGGCTTTGCCCATTTTTGAAAGACTGGAGTTCTTCGTATCATGAGTCATCCCCCTTGATTTTTCCCAGCTTCTTATCCATTCTAATAACACGCACGTATGAACCGCTTGTTCTTGTTTGTAGCCGTTCTCCTTATGGGAAGTGGGCAGGCCAGTCTGTTCGGGCAACTCAACATTACCTCCGTTCCTGAGGGGAGCGGCCTCGCCTTTCAATTCGAGGTGGTCGAAAGCGAATTGGCCCCACCTCTTGCCCCCGTAGAAGGACTTCCAGAGCCGACGTTTTGGCCTTTCATCGAATTTGGGGATGGCTACTACGGCTTTGGCTCGCCTATTCATACCTATACCGAGTATCTATCTCTGGACGAATATCGGGTCAAAAGTGTCGTCAATCCTTTGTATTCCAATTCCGAGCAGCCGCCAGATATGGAGCGGGGGTTTGATGCTGGGGGAAGCATTGGCACTTTCCCACCTTCTCTCATGCCCTTTGATGAAGTGCTGCTGGACCTCAGAGCCAGTTGGGAGGGCAGTGTTAGACCCAAAGATAAGCTCACCGCCATCATGCTCTACGAGCCAGTCAATGGTGATTTTATCGGGAGTTTCCCTTTTTTGGACACGATTTTTTCTTCCAACATTGATCCCAGTCGAGGCAATATTTCTCTTCTCTACCACAGCGATGTCATTAGCGCAGTAGATGATGCCAATTCTTCCCGGAGATACCACAAAGAATCAGCCGCTGGAGGCAGGGTAGATTATGGCCCCACGGGAAAGTACAACGCTCACTTGAGCTGGAATTTTGAGAATTTGGAGGAAGAAAGAAGCATCTTTTCCGATCTAAAAGTCAATTCCGTGATTGGAGAAGAGGATTCCACCGTTCACTTGAAAGTCATCATTGAATATGGTCGGGGCAGCTTCCTGACCGATTCCCTGAGTTTGTCCATTGAAAAAGTGATGGACCCCAATTCTTTGCAGTACTCCCCCAAGTCCGTGCCCAAAGATGGCGGTCCCGCTACCCTGGATGGCTACCTTCGATTCAGCAACATCGGCTCTGGCATTGTCAACAACATCCGCATCGAAATGCCCATCCATGATGCCCTGGACGGGAGTTTGTTGAAAATTCTCGACAGCGATGCAGGAACAGATGCCACCTTTGTGGACGTCAGCCCTCCTGGCAGCGAAAAAGCTATTTTCCAGGCGACGGAAGCCGGTCTGCCCGGTGCGCAAACCATCGGTCTCAACACCCTGGCGAGTACCCATGGCTACCTGCATTTTCAAATTCCTACCAAGCCCGAAGCCTATGGAGATTTGCCAGATCTTTTCTCCCAGGCGAACATCTATTTCGAGGATATGCCTCCGGTACCTACCAATGTGGAACGGGTACTGATCACTTCTGACCAGGCAGAATGCGATGATTGCTGCAAACCTATGGCCCCTGCTACCCGGCTGGTATTGATCCTCTTGTTGGTCGCAATGACTGCGATGGTTGCCTTCCTGCTTTTCAGGGAAAGTAACGCCTGATTTTTTCTGTCTTTTTAGCTACACAACCCATGAACCTCCCCCCATTTCCCCTTAGCAATTGGCCCCACAGGGTCCGGTTGCTAGGGGCTTTTTTTCTCCTCAG
>JBCCCJ010000297.1:0-6619 GCA_039033615.1 Bacteroidota bacterium | reverse complement strand
GCGCTGGCAAAACCACTTTGGTTCGTGCGATGCTGGAGCGATTTGACTGTTTTACCTTTTCCGTTTCAGCAACCACCCGCCCTCCCAGGGATTATGAGCAGGATGGGGTGCATTATCACTTCCTTTCTGTGGCACGCTTTGTTGAACTCAAAGAGCAGGGCCAATTTTTGGAATGGGAGGAGGTATATCCTGGGCGCTATTATGGCACCTTGCGATCAGAAGTGGATCGCATCCTGAATTTGGGCAAGTATCCCATCTTCGATGTGGACGTCAAAGGGGGCATCAACATCAAACAGCAATATGGGGCGCAGGCGCTCTCCATTTTCATTCAACCTCCCCATCCGGAGGTGCTCCTAGATCGCCTCAAGCGCAGGGGTTCCGAAACGGAAGAAACCCTGAGAACCCGCTATGACAAGGCCAAGGAAGAGCTTTCTTATGCCGACCAATTTGATCGCATCATTGTCAACGACATTCTGGAAGAGGCCATCGCAGAACTGTGCCAACTGATGAAAAGCCATGGTCTTACCCCCACGGGACAGACCCCTGAAGTGAATTTGTAATGCCGATAAGCAGGAAAGACGTTTCTCGAACCTTGTTTTCTCTTCTGGGGAATCGACCAAATGCAATTCGGACCTACCTCTGATCCCTGCCCCTTGTTTTGAAGCACTGACCGCGTGCAATTCGGCGCTACATGTTGAACCCTGATCCATGAACCCTGTACATCCCCCAACCCCCTTCTCCTACCCCCTATCCAACACTGCAAGGGGGCTTTCTCCGAAATAGATTCTTGAACCCTGACCCCTGTTCTGAAGCACTGACCGAATGCAATTCGGCGCTATATGTTGATCCCTGACCCCTGTTCCCTGTCTCCCTGACTCCCTCCCTTATGCGCATTGGACTCTTTTTTGGTTCTTTCAATCCTATTCATACTGGCCATCTGATTTTGGCTCAAACGGCTTTGAATGAGACCGATCTGGATTATATCTGGTTTGTGGTCAGTCCACAGAATCCCTTCAAGCTCAAAAAAAATCTACTGCCGGAATATGATCGGTTTCGCATGGTGGAGCTAGCCATTGAGGGGCAAGACCGCTTTCTGGCGTCCAATGTGGAGTTTTCCCTCGAAAGACCTTCCTACACCATTGATACCTTGACTCACCTGCGGGAGGTCTATGGGAGCTATGAATTTTCCATCATCATGGGGCAAGACAATCTACAGCACCTTCATAAGTGGAAAAATTATGAGGCACTGCTCAAGTACTATCGCTTCTTTGTGTATCCACGGGTAGATTCAGTATCCAGTGAATGGGATGCGCATCCCCACGTCCATTCCTTTGAGGCTCCCCTGTTGAACATCTCTGCTACCTACATTCGCCAAGCAGTACAGGCAGATAAGGCCATTCATTTTTTGGTTCCTGAGGCAGTAGAGGCGTACATTCGTGATGAAGCCCTATTTCGCTAACTGATCCTTTATGAGAGCCGTCATCCCCAATATTTTTACCGGAACCAATCTCTTCTGTGGCATGCTCGCTTTGGTGTTTGTGGCAACCGATCAGGTCTGGGCTGCCACAATCGCCCTATTTGTAGCGGGTTTCATGGACTTCTTCGATGGGTTTGTGGCCAGGATGCTGAACGTCAGCTCAGAGATTGGGAAAGAACTCGACTCCCTCGCAGATAATGTCACCTTCGGAGCAGTTCCCGGTTTTGTGATGGCCCGCTTGATCCAAGAGAGCCAGGGATTGAATTTTTTGCCCGATCAATGGGGCAATCCCATGACCAACTATTTGTGGATGGTCGCTTTTTTGGTGCCCATTTTTTCTGCGGTTCGGCTAGCCAGATTCAACCTCGATACTCGCCAAAGTGATGCTTTCTATGGCGTGCCCACGCCTGCCAATACGATGATTCTGTTTTCTCTTTGGGTAATTGTCGATCAATATCAGGAGAGTTGGTTCGCTCCTTACCTCCAACAAACCTGGTTGCTGGTGATCATTTGTCTCCTCAGCTGTTGGTGGTTAAATATGGACGTGAGACTCATCGCCCTCAAATTCAAAGGTTCTGGCCTCAAGGACAATCTATTCCGCTACCTGATCATCTTTGTAGCGATAGGAGGCTTGATCCTCTTCCAGTTTGTGGCCGTTCCTGTCATTTTTGCTCTCTACCTGATTTTTTCATTCATTGAGAATTGGCAGTTGGGAAAACAGGGAGATGAATAGCTTGGGTAAAGAATTGAATTGTCTCCGTCGTTTGGCTGTCCCCCCACCTCAGGCTCACATCATGGCGCATCAAAAACATGCCAAGTTGACTCGCCCCAATCCCGGTACATTTTCGGGAATGGAATGGGCCATTCTCGGCATCTCAAGCGATCGCATCAAGGAATTGGCCGTTGCCTGGATACAAGCCCTGAGTGGTCCGTATCGTTTGGCTTTTGTCGATGCAGATTTCAAGCGTTTGGATGAAACGTTTCGCCTGAAAGGTTTCCAGCACCGCGCTTTCTTCCGAAATGTGGATGCAGTTTTGGCGGATGGGAATCACTTCCCGGCGCAGCGGCAAATCGTCGTGATTGACGCCAACAATTCCTTGGAGCAGCAACTGCCCCAATTGACTCAGGTAGACCTGATGTTGCTGGAAGAAGGGCAGAACGAAATTCCGGGGTATTTGAAGGAGCAGGTAGCAGGCCGGAAAGTGTCCATCTTTTCCCTCAACGATCAGGACCGCATCACCCAATGGCTGGCCACCCAATTGCAAGCAGCGATTCCGCCCATCAAAGGCTTGGTGCTGGCAGGTGGCAGGAGCACCCGCATGAAGCAAGACAAAGGTCTGCTGAAGTACCACGGAAAAAACCAGCGCGAGCATGCCTATGAGCTGTTGGAGTCATTGCTGGGAAGAGGTCAGGTACACCTCTCTTGTCGGCAGGATCAGGTAGCAGGCATGGCCGATCATCTCCAGGCGCTGCCCGATACCTTCCTGGGATTGGGGCCTTTCGGAGGCATTCTGTCGGCCTTACGCGAAGATCCGAATGCAGCCTGGTTGGTGATTGCCTGCGATCTGCCATTGCTGACCGAAAACAGCCTCCGCCACTTATTAGAAGCCCGGAATCCTTCCGTACTCGCAACCGCTTTTCAAAGTCCGATAGATGAACTCCCTGAGCCGTTGATTGCGCTTTGGGAACCTCGAGCCTATGCGACCTTGCTGGAATTTTTGGCGATGGGCCAGGCGAGTCCGCGCCAAGTGCTCCTCCACAGCAAAATCGAATTGATCCAGGCAACCCAAGCGATTGAGTTGACCAACGTGAACCTCCCGGAAGAATTTCAGACCGTGAAAGCCACGCTCAATCAACCTACCTAACTCTCCCCCACTTATGAAAGGTTTCATGATTGTCCCTTCCTTCTTTCGGCTGCTGCTGAGTCTAATTTTGTTGGTTTGGTTAGCGAAAGCAAGCCTCAGCCAACCCATCCAAAACCTAGGTTTTGATCCGGTACATCTTTCCACAGAATACCACAGCCTGCCTTTTCTCGACTGGAGCGATGACACTGCCCGTCAGGTGGTGGTAGATCGGAAGCCAGGGGAATATTTGGGACACCCCACCACGGTATTGCTCAAGGATGGCAAGACCATTTTGGCAGTGTATCCCAAAGGACATGGGCGGGGCGCCATCATCATGAAGCGAAGCCGGGATGGTGGCAAGACCTGGAGTGAACGATTGCCAACTCCTGCAAGTTGGGAGACGTCCCTGGAAGTCCCTACCATCCATCCCGTAGTGGATGCGGCAGGGAAAGAGCGGCTGATCATGTTTTCCGGCCTATATCCCGCCCGGATGGCGGTATCTGAGGATCAGGGCGATACCTGGTCAGAATTGGAGCCACTTGGTGATTGGGGCGGAATTGTGGTGATGGGGGACCTGATCCCCCTCCAAAGCGGAAAAGGGCACTATATGGCCCTGTTTCACGACGATGGTCGCTTCTTCACTGCAAGAGGAAGAGACCTAGTGGAAGATCGGAAAGCCAGAGCAAGGCAGCCATTGTTCACCTTGTATCAGACCTTTTCTTTTGATGGGGGGCTGACCTGGAGCCAGCCACATGAAGTATTTGCTTCCCGGATGATTCATCTCTGCGAGCCTGGATTGATTCGCTCTCCTGATGGCAACCAAATCGCGATGCTCCTGCGGGAAAATAGCCGACGGATGAATTCCTTCATCATGTTTTCCAACGACGAAGGCAAAACCTGGAGCCATCCCCGAGAGTTGCCCAATAGCCTGACTGGCGATCGCCACCAAGCCGTATATCTGCCAGATGATCGGCTCTTGATTTCCTTCCGGGACAATTCCCCAGCCCCCGGTCGCTGGCGGGAATTGGCGGAAGCTTGTAGTGATTGTGATCCGGTTCATCTGGCCCTTCGCGCCGGTACCGCTAGCCCTACCCACGGAGATTGGGTAGCCTGGTTGGGGACCTACAAAGACCTGGCAACCTACCAGGAAGGACAAGCGCGGATTCGCTTCAAAGACAATACGCGCCACGCAGATTGTGCCTATCCAGCCTTGGAAATATTGCCAGATGGCACCGTGGTCGCCACGACCTATGGCCATTGGGACCCCGAATCGGTTTTCCCATATATCCTGAGCGTCCGATTCAAGATGGAGGAAATTGATGCGTGGTTGAAGAAATGAGGGGAGAGACGGGAAGCGGGAAGTGAGTAATTTTTGAGAAAATCCCTCAAATCAACCCCAAAAACTTTGCAGATTGCCAACTAATGCTGATATTTTGGGAAATACCTGTCAATGATTTATGAATTCACCGTAGGGAATTTCCTTTCTATCAAAGAGCCAGTCACCCTGAGTTTGGCTGCTTCGGGAATCAGCGAATTCCCTGAGAACACTTTCCTGGTTAAGAAAGAGAAATTTTTGACCAGCGCGTATATATATGGCGCAAATTCTAGTGGGAAATCAAATGTGATCAGAGCAATGAGCACCATGGCCCAATTGCTAGAGAGATCATCGAAAATGAACTCCACAGATACATTTGAGGTTACTCCTTTTTTACTATCTCTAACAAGTAAGCATGAACCTTCTCTATTCGAGGTGATGTTTTACTTACATGGCATCAGGTACCGATATGGATTTGAAATTACCCCCCAGGAAGTCAAGGCAGAGTGGCTATTTCAACAAAAAGTAAAAGCGGAGAAAGCGTTATTCATCAGAGTTGGGGACGAGATTGAGCTTGGCAAGGATTTTCCAGAGGGAGAAAACCTTGCACCCAAAACCCGATCCAATGCTTTTTTCCTTTCGGTAACAGATCAATTCAATGGAGAAATTTCTAAGCAAATCATCAAATGGTTCACAAAATTACAAAGTGTTTCTGGCTTGCAACATGAGCAGTGTAGAGCGGTCACCTTTCAACTATTCCAGAAAGAGGAATATCATGAGTATATCGTTCAGTTTCTAGCCAATCTTGGCTTAGGATTCTCTGAAGTGCAGGTAAATGAGGAACCCTTTAATCCGCAAAATCTTCCTGCGGATATGCCTCAAGAATTTAGAGAAAAAATTATCCAAGAACTCCAAGATTCCAAATCCCTAGAGTTTCATACTCTCCACAAACAGTATGACGAGCATGGGAAAGAAATAGGAGAAACCTACTTTCGTCTCAGAGAACAAGAATCTTCTGGAACCAATAAGTTATTTGACCTGATCGGGCCATTCTTTTGGGTTCTATTAAACGGGGGTATCCTGGTGATTGATGAATTAGATGCCAAGCTTCACCCCCTATTGACGCAAGCGCTGGTCCGACTCTTTCATTCCTCTGAGACCAATCCGCTACATTCCCAGCTGATTTTTGCTACCCATGATACCAACCTCTTGCACTTAGGAAATTTTCGCCGAGACCAGATCTATTTTACCGAAAAACGACACGATGGATCCACCGACCTCTACTCGCTGTTAGAATATAAATTGGACGGGACAACGGTACGCAAAGATCGACGTTACGAAAAAGATTACATCCAAGGGAGATATGGTGCCATTCCGTTCATTGGCAATCTCTCAGTATTGATGAAAGAATGGCACGAAAAGCAAAAATCCCTAACCACATAAAAAAACGACTGGCTCGAAAAGAAGCAAAGCGGAAAGAAGCGATCCGGACGATTCGAGAATACCTCCTCATTGTTTGTGAGGGGCAAAAGACAGAGCCAAATTATTTCGAGGGCTTCCAACGTCATCTACCCCCCGGCGTTTTAGAAAGCAACCGACTAGAGATCATCGGGGAAGGGAAAAACACCCTGAGTTTGCTACAGGCAGTGAAAATTCACAGAGATCAAAGAGAAAAAGAAATGGGACGAACCTTTGATCAAGTTTGGATTGTGTTCGACAAGGATGACTTTCCTGCTAACAATTTGGTTCAACTACGAAAGTAGTGGAGTAGTAGGTGTTAGATGCTCTAGTCGGTTCTTCATGGCGGAAGCCTTCACCACAACAGCGGGTTGGCCACGAAGTCCGAGGAAGGGGGCCGGATCGTGGGTCGGGCTAGGACTTCGGCGGTTTTTTGCATCCTTTTTTGCCGACAAAAAAGGATGGCCGGTTGAGCTTGCGAAATCCCGCTTGTCGAAGATACCGCCGAGCGGTGCGGGACAGGCG
>JBCCCJ010000296.1:0-6624 GCA_039033615.1 Bacteroidota bacterium | reverse complement strand
TATTTTTTGAGTATCCCTTATTCTCTTGGGAAAGCGATTCCTCCAGAAAATATGCTAGAGTTGTAATAATTGGAGGCAAGTCGATTTTATTTTTTGATAGGAAATTTTGTCTTTTGGAAATATAAATCCAGATATAAAATCACTTAGCCAGATGCGAAGAAAATATCTCAACAAAGTATTCATCATTGAGGACGACCTGATTTTTGGCAAAGTCCTCACCCGAGCCTTAGAAAATTCCAATGACACCTATGATATCCGGGTCTTTCAGAATGGGCAGGATTTCCTTCACAGCCTGCACGAGAATCCAGATATTGTCAGCATCGACTATACCTTGCCAGACATGAACGGTCTGGAAATTCTCAAGGCGGTCAAGAAATACAATGACGAGATCAGCACCGTCATTTTGTCGGGTCAGGAGAAAGTAGAAGTAGTGGTGGAAGCCTATCAAAATGGTGCCAGCAACTACATCATCAAGAATGACAATGCCGTGGTCGAGATGACCAATGTCGTCAAAAACCTCAGTTCGACGGTGAACCTGAGAAAGGAGGTTGAAACGCTGCGGGAGCAAATCATCGACCGCAACAAATATGATCGGGTCATTGGAGAAAGTTCCGGGGTCTTGAAGGTGCTGCGGCTTATTCAGAAGGTAGAGCGAAGCAACATCATGGTATTGATCACGGGAGAAAGTGGGACGGGCAAAGAGGTCATTGCCAACACCATCCACTACAGTTCTCCGAGAGCTCGCAAGCCATTTGTGCCAGTGAACATGGCGGCCATTCCCGCCGATCTGATCGAGAGTGAACTCTTTGGGCACGAAAAAGGTGCCTTCACTGGAGCGATCGGGCGACGGATTGGCAAATTCGAAGAAGCCAACGGCGGCACCATTTTTCTGGATGAGATCGGAGAAATGGAACTAGGGCTACAGACCAAATTGTTGCGGGTTCTGCAGGAAAGCAAGGTTTCTCGGATCGGCAGCAACAAAGAGATCCAACTCGATGTCCGGGTGCTAGCGGCCACCAACAAAAATCTCAGCGAGCGGGTACGGAACGGGTTATTTCGGGAAGATTTGTACTATCGTCTCCAAGGGTTTTTGATTGATCTTCCCCCTCTGCGGGAAAGAGGCAATGATGTGGTCATCCTCGCCAAGACCTTCCTGGAGCGTTTTTGCAAGCAAAATCGGATGCCCCTGAAGTCCTTCAGTCGAGAGGCGTTGCAAGACCTGCTAGATCATAAATGGCCTGGCAACGTGCGGGAACTCAAAGCCTTGGTAGAACGAGCCGCGCTCATCAGCGATTCTCAAGAGATTGAACCCGATGATATGATCTTCTCGGCTTCCATTTTCTAGCGGTTGTTTGGGATGAGAAAAATAAAAGAGGCTGTTTCCGGTTGGAAACAGCCTCTGATTTTTAGGGAGCAATTTCTCCTACAACATCCAGCGAGCGGTCATAGCGAATGAATTCAGACGGGTCATAGACGCTTCGCCTCCAAAATGGTAGCGATAGCCAGCGCCGAAGCGACCTTCCATGCCAAACTCCAGTTTGCGAAACAGGGTCAGACCAAAACCGACCTGGCCAAATACTCGCTGCTGAATACCGCTGCGAACATCAAAATTATCGTAGTAATATTCTTCCTCGACAATCGGTCCAGTTATCTGGCCCGTTTCCAAGAGGCTCCAGTCGTTGACCACATTCATGTTAGAAGCATTCACATTCATGTAATTGCCCATGCTGAATCCAAGGTTGGTTCCTGCTCCGCCAAATACCCGGAAGAATTTGGTGAGGTACGCGCTTTTGACCAGGGCAATTTCTCCCGCTACCTCATTGGTATAGGAGCTGATGTTGAGGTATTCAGAAGTCTGAAAATAGTCGTATTGGTCATTGTAATAGCTGATGGCATCTATCCGATTCAGGATAGCTACCCCTGCGATCCGCAATTCGGTGTTTTTCAACACATTTGATTCCAGGGTCAATCCCAGGCGAAGGTGCGGATTTTCGCAAATCATGCTGTACACATCCGCGCTCTCAAAATTCTTACCGCCGAATGCTGCAAGAGCGTCAGCATCTCTCAGATTGTTCTTCAGGTAGTCAAAGCTCAGGCGATTGACCATATCCTGCTCGACGCCGAGGCCAAGGTCAATACTTTTGACCCGCCAGCTACTTTCAGATCCCCATAGACGAGTACCGAATTTTTGGGCGGATACGGGCAAACTGAGTAAGAGGGCGAGTCCAAATAAGAAAAAAGATTGAGTTTTCATAAACCAGCAGTTATAGGTAAAAAAATGGAGGAAGGCCGGAAAAGTAGTGCTGAGATAGCAAGAACGCTGTATCAGTTTTATCAAACAAGGGATTTTTTTCTCCCTCAGTAACATATAGACCATCTCTTCCCGATCTTGTTCAGAAATCTTGCTTGTAGACGAGACAGAAAACTTGGGTTTGACGGAGCAAATGAAGTTTCTTGATTCCGCATGCAGGCACGAGATCCAATCAAAGCAGAAGGGATGGTCTGAGCAGTGCTTACTCTATTGACGACACCGAAAGCCGAAACGCTGTCAGGCCTCCACAATTTCATAATGTCCGGCCAATCGCTCCAACGGTGCGGGAACTGATTCTCCCAAACGTTTGTAGCGATCCAGGACAGATTGGTGGATTTTGGGCTTTTGGATGCTCTTTTTTCCATCTTCCAAGGCAAACACTTCCCGGAAGGAAAGACCGAGGGGATAATCCTCTTTCAATCGGTCGTGAATGGTGTGGGTGAGGTTGGGACGCACATCCGCTTTCCCTTCGGAGGAAAAACGCAAGCCAGCAACTTCTGCCCGAGCCATCATGAAGGTCAGGGCATTGTCGGAGATCCCCTGCTCGGAATATCCGCCCCCCACATCAGAGTGAACTCCTGGGAACCATACTTCTTCGACCCGGTCGGATGCTTCTACCAGCGTGGGCGTGAAGGCGTTCCGATCTTCGTGCAAGGCAACCAGATGAACCACTTGCTCTACCGAGGGTCCGATGGCCAAGTCTTTGCCCAAGTTGATTTGCTGAAAAGGAATCCCGGCAATGTTGACTGCCAATCCGAAGGAAGCAACCGTGTCAAACAAGCCCAGGAAGCGCACGCCAACTGTATGTTTGGTACCAGCGGTCTTGAACCGATTCTTTTTTTCGTTGTATTCAATGGTTTGGGGAATGCCTTCCTTCTCGATCAAATTGGAAAACAGACGCGCAATGGCCGCGCCCCGACTGAATCCAAATACATAGATCCGATCTCCTGCCCGATAATTGCGGACCAGCTTGACAAAGGCCTGATTTCGAATCCGGCTTGCTCCTGCCCCAGTGGCCCCTCCAACAATTTGATCCAGCTTCCCTCCGGTTCCTACCCCTTGGAAGTAGAAGGACTGTTGGCGTTGGTCCTGCACCGCAGAACGGTGAATCTTGAGAATGTTGGTGATGTCTGAATCCAATTCATGAACATCTGAGGGATCATTCCAGGTTCCATCAAAGCAAAAAACCAGGTTGCGAGAACCGCCCTCCGCAGGCAAATTGGGATCAAAGATGTGGGTGTATTTCATTACGGGCTTTTTTATAGAAAGACGAAAGAACTACCGAAAATCTAAACAGAATTAGGCAGCAAAACCAGTACCAATCAGTGAATTTGGATCATTTCCCGATGGGGGAGGGCCCCGGGAGTCCTTAGTTCCAGCACATAACTAGCCTTGGGCAGGTTCTCCAACAACCAGACATTCATCCCTCTTTCAAATTCATATTCCTGGACCATTCGACCCTGGAGATCCCACAATCTTGCCTGTCCTGCTTGGGTAGGGGAATCCAGATAGAGCTTGTTGATAGCGGGATTGGGGTACACGTGAATGTGGGAAAATGGAGCTGCTAGATTCAACGGCACCTGCGCTCCCTCGGTACGTACGCTCAGCCGGATCAGCAATTCCTCCTGCGACTGATAGCGAGAGGGTACCCATTGATTCTGTGCCCACTCGAAACTACGCTTGGAAAAAGGCGGCTCGTGTTCGCTCAGCAAGCGAATGGCAGGGTCCATCTCTTCCCACACCACAAAGAGGCTTCCGCTATCGACTTGGATGGGTTGCGGCAATGTCAATTCCGTCCAGCCAAAAGGAAGTTTGACTTCTCCTATGGGCACTTCTTTTTCCCACAACAATTCTGCGGGAGTGCCCCTTGCATCATTTCGATATAGTTTCACCCGGAAGCCTTCCGTTGGGGAATTGCCTCCGATCCGGAAGGTGTAGCAACTGAGTGCCTCCACCTGCAAGGGATATCCAAATGGCACAAATTCCTGGGCGATCACTGCTCCTTCGTGCAAAAACAACGGAGTCTGTGCAGTAATGTCCTCAAAACTCAGGATCACTGACTCTTGCGTGGTATCTACCACGACCAACTCAATCGCCACCGTATCATTGGTAGGATTCAAATCCTGGTACGTATTGGGAGGAAGAATCTTGGCACCATAGACATAGGTCCCAGTATCTGGCGGTTCGAAGCGCTGATAATCGATCAAAAAGCGATCACTTCCTGGAGCAAGGCTCGGCAACTCCCATTGGCGCTGGAGAAGGGAGTTTCCCCCCTTGGATCGAATGCTTCGCTCTAGCCTGATTGGTGCAGGCAAACTGACCTGCCCGCTATTCAACACCTGAGCCCGCATCAGGTAGCCCGGCCGCCATTCATTGCTTTGGGGCGGAGACCAGGGGACAAAGGTTCCGCCATTTTCGGGATTCCCAATCCATTGCAGGCACAAATCACTGATCGTCAATTGAGGAGTGGCAGGGGGAACAAAGGCAATGGCCGTGCTATCAACCGGACGCAAACTGTCGGTGATTGGCAGGCCAGTCGGCATGAGGCCCATGTTTCCGGCCAAGTTTTCGATGCCTACCGTGAATGGATAGCTGACTTGGTCATAGGCAGGATCCCAATCCCCCTCCATCTGTCGGTATTGAAAGCGAATGGTCGAATCTTGCCCATCCAGGATCACCTGAAAACTGTTGCTGCCTCGATAACCTGGACTTTCACTCCAGAAATAGGGCACTTGCTCCCAAGAAATCACACAGCGTGGCCATGCGGTATCCTGCCATACCTTGAGTTGAGCGGGGTTTCCCGGCCCTTCAAAAGTCAGGTCCGCCAAATAGGGCGCGACCACATCATTGATCGCGTCAAGCGTCGGAAAGAGCGGAAACCCATTGACATCAGAGGAAACGCTCAGCGGAGAAGAAAAACTCAGGTATCCGTTGGCCCCTACCCAACATTGGTCATACATCGTCCAGTAGTACGCAAAATCAAAGCCCAATTCGATGGGACCGAGGCTGCCTTCATCGCCGGGATTGGGCAGCACCTGCCCCAGCGTATCCAGGTCTACCCACGCAAAGTTCGGCCCATTGGGGGCGCTATTGGTTTGCCAGCGATAGCCGTAAGAATCTGCAAACGGACTCTCGGCAGGCCAAGGAAGTTGCTGACTCCACCCTAGCAAGGGAAAGGCAAGTAAGGCCAAGCACCAGAATTTCTTTCTTAGTGAGACTTGAAAGCGGATCATTGCGACCAATCGGTTGGTTCACGATCCCAGCGATGCTGATACAAGCTTTCCAACAAAGCTGGCGACAGGGCTTGTCCATCACTCGTGGCAAGATTCATGCGAACGTGATGTTCTTTTCGCATCCCCGGAATCGTGGTGCTCACGGCATCATTGGCTAGGATGAACCGCAGGGCCATTTCGGCCATGGTCATGCCTTCGGGCACAAGGGGTTTGAGGGCATCCGCATGCTCCACACTGCTGTTCAGGTTTTCGGGGACGAAATAGGTGGATCGCCAATCATCTGTAGGGAAGGTCGTCTCTTTGGTGAAGGTGCCGGTCAAGGTGCCTTCGTCAAACGGAACCCGAGCGATCACGCCGATGTCCAATTCGCGGCAGAGAGGGAATAATTTGTCTTCTGGATTTTGGTCGAAAATGTTGTAAATCACCTGCACTGCATCGATTAAGCCCGTTCGCAACGTAGCCAGACCATTGTTGGGTTCCCAGCGATTGATGCTGATGCCAATCGCGCGAATTTTTCCCGCTTGTTTCAACTCTGCTACGACTTCCTGCCAGCTTTCTTCCTCTGCCCAATGATCTTCCCAAACATGAAATTGCAGCAGGTCGATGCATTCTACGCCCAGGTTTTGCAGGCTCTTCTCGGTGTATTCCCGAACATAATTCGCTGGAAACACCTCTTCCAAAGAAAATCCTCGTTGGGAGGGCCAAATCCGGTTCTTGGGAGGTACTTTGGTCGCCGTGTATAATTGTTTGCTGGGATGGCGGCGCAATAGATCTCGCAGGATTTGTTCACTCATGCCAGCTCCATAGGCCCAGGCGGTATCAAAGAAATTACAACCTTGCTCTACGGCAATGTCCAACGAACGTGCGCTTTGTTTCAGGTCGCTGCCGGTCCAGCCCGCCATTCCCCACATGCCATAGCCAATCTCACTGACTTCCCAGCCCGTTCTTCCAAAGGTGCGATGCTTCATAGGGTTACTTGATTCAAATTAGAAGCAGAAAACTACACCTTTGAGAAGTGAGAAGCAATGAACCGCGGGCCGCTACCAATGAGACCAGAACCAAGCTGATCAAGAACACCAG
>JBCCCJ010000295.1:0-6624 GCA_039033615.1 Bacteroidota bacterium | reverse complement strand
GTTCTTTCTTCCCAGTTCTTCGTCAAAAAAACCTCATTTGGCCCGCCAACCACTCGGTGTTGATTCCTCTACCTGGAAAAAAATAACGGCGCGAAAAGGGGAAGTTATTTTTCGAGTGTTCCTAAGGCTCAGTTTCTGCCAGCCTCTATCATCATTTCCGTTGTGTATGTTGTTACGAACCCTTTCCCTCCTCCTTTTGGCTGGCATGTTTCTGGCGGCCAGCTCCTCTGATCGCAAGTATATTCGCGAGGTCAAAAAGCACCGCAAGCAAGTTCACAAAGAGTTCTCGGACCCTGCACAATCTCCTTTTCGAGAGAAAGCCACCACGGAGTATCGCGGCCTCTCCTATTTCTCCCCCAACCCAGCCTATCGGGTCAAGGTGGAAATCGAACTCACCGAAGACGCCAAACCTTTTCTGATTCCCACCAGCAATCCCGATCGGAAAAAACAGTACGTATCCTATGCCATCCTCCACTTTGAACTGGCAGGAGAACCATTTGCCCTTCATGCCTATCGAAGCTTGAAACTGGTTCACATGCCGCAATATGCCCGCACGCTGTTTGTGCCTTTTACCGATCTGACCACCGGAGAGGCATCCTATGGAGGAGGTCGCTATATGGATCTGGAGATTCCGGAAGATGGGGTGCCATTGTATATAGATTTCAACCTCGCGTACAACCCTTATTGTGCGTACAGCACCGGGTGGTCTTGTCCGATTCCTCCAGAAGAGAACTTTCTCCAGACCCGCATCGAAGCCGGGGTCAAGGATTATGCAGGAGACGCTCACTGAGGCCACTTCCTTCCCGATTGAGTGAACGCATTGCCAGCTTAAGAGAATTTGGTTCCGACCTTCTGATAAAAATTCCGTTTAGCAGATAGCCGACCATTTTCCTTTCTGATTTTTCATACATTTGATCTCCATCAACGCAAAATTTCCCTACCTATGAGCAGCCCCCAAAGCATCTGGTATCTTGAGGACGTGAACCTCAAAGAGTGTTTCTGCCCGGTGACGCATGCCCAGGATCGTTATGACCATGAGCCCAAGCGTTCCTATAAAAAGGGGGAATACATCTACTTCAGTGATGATACTGCTGACAAGGTGTTTTTTGTCCATGAAGGAGCCGTAAAAATCGCTGGCTATACCGAAGATGGCAATGAGTTGATCAAGGCGGTGCTCCATCAGGGCGAGATTTTTGGGGAATTGGCGGTATTTGGGGGAGACAAGCGCACCGACTATGCCCAAGCCATCGAAAAGACGGAGTTGTGCATCCTGGAGCGGGAAGCGGTAGTAGAATTGATGCGGGACGTGAATGGGTTTCAGCAATTCATGAATGCGCTGGTAGGACAACGCGTGATTTACACCCAAAAGCGCCTGGAATCTCTCTTGTTCAAGGATGCCAAAACTCGGATTGCGGAATATGTCTTGGAGCAAGCGGATAAGAAAGGCAAAGTCCTCGCAGATGGCGCGGTAACCCTTCGGAACTACCTTACCCATCAGGAAATCGCCAACTATACCGGCACCTCTCGCCAGACGGTTACGACCGTCCTCAACCAATTTCGGGAGAATCGTTTGCTAGATTTTGATCGCAAAAAAATCATCGTTCGGGACATGAAAAGCCTCAAAGCAGAATTGAGAACCACGGCCTGATTGCTCGACTTCTTTCCCCCTGATCACTGAATCATTTTTCCCCCTATGAACTGGCTAGGCCTCCTGCTATTGATCTATCTGGCTGGCAGCTTGCTGGACCGGGTGTTGTCCTGGCTCAATATGCGCCACCATCAGCGGGAATTGCCAGCAGAACTCGCGCCTTACATGGACGCGGAGGCGTATGCGAAGGCGTACGAGTACCATCGGACCAATTTTCGTTTTGGCCTGCTGAAATCCTCCATCAGCATCGTTTTCACCACCCTCCTGCTTGCAATGGGGGCTTTTGGTTGGTTGGATGGGCAGTTGCGCGGAATCACCGAAGATCCGATTGGCTTGCCATTGCTCTATTTCGCCACTTTGTTCATCCTCTCGGATGTGTTGAGCCTTCCTTTTGCCTGGTACCAAACCTTCACCATCGAAGAGCGCTTTGGTTTCAACAAAACCACCCCCAAGACTTTTTGGCTGGACAAATTGAAAGGCTATGCCCTTGCCCTCGTATTTGGAGGCCTGGTGATGGGCGTATTGCTCTGGTTGGTGAACGAATTGGGCGCTGACTTTTGGTTGTGGTTCTGGCTCTTCATCAGCTTGTTCACCCTCTTCATGAATGTGTTTTACACCAGTTTGTTGCTGCCGTTATTCAACAAACTGACACCCTTGGAAGCGGGAGAACTTCGTCAAAAAATCGAGGCCTACAGTGCGGGAGTGAAATTTCCCCTCGACAACATCTTGGTCATGGATGGCTCTCGTCGCTCTGCTAAGGCCAATGCCTTCTTTTCTGGCTTGGGAAAACAGAAGAAAGTCGTCCTCTTTGATACGCTCGTAGAAAAACACTCACAAGAAGAATTGGTGGCTGTCCTCGCTCATGAAGTCGGTCATTACAAAAAGCGCCACATCATTCTGGGCTATTTCTTCAGTGTCTTGCAAACCGGATTGGTGCTGTTCCTCCTGTCGCGCTTCATTCTTTCTCCCGAGCTTTCCTTTGCCTTGGGTGCAGAAACCTACGGCATTCACCTCAACTTGATGGCTTTTGGCATTCTCTACAGCCCCATCTCGCTGGTGATCGGCCTGCTGATGAATTTGCTTTCCCGCAAGAATGAATTCGAAGCAGATGCTTATGCAGCCGACACCTACGATGCGGCTCCGCTGAGGGAAGCGCTCATTCGCTTACATACCGATTCGCTCGCCAATTTGACGCCCCATCCCTGGTTCGTCTTTTTTCACTATTCCCATCCGCCCTTGTTGTCTCGACTGGCAGCCCTCCGATCAACGGCGATCAGCCCGGCATGATCCCCAAGCGCTGGAATTCGCCGCGCAACTGATCTGCCGATTGAAAATGTATCCCGGTGATGCCCACCGCTTCGGCCCCCGTTACATTCGCCAGTGAATCGTCCAGAAAAACCGCAGTAGTAGGATCTATGTCATAGCGAGACAGCATCAACTCATAAATGCGTCGATCAGGCTTTTTGAGGTGTTCGTCTCCGGACACCAATACGCCTTCAAACCAGCCGAGAAATTCATACATGCGCTGGGCAATGGGGAAGGTTTCGCCCGACCAATTCGTCAAGGCAAGTACCCGATGACTCTTCTGGGCCAGCAATTCTGCCAACAAATCCACCGTCGGCTGAATCGGTCCCCCGAGCATATCTACCCAGCGATCATAATACATCCGAATCTGGGATTCCCATTTGGGATGTTGGCTGACCAGCAATTCAGTGGCCTCTTTCAAGGATCTACCGGCATCCTGTTGCGCGTTCCAGTCGTGGGTGCAAATGTGTTCCAAAAACCATTCGACTTCGGCCTCGGTGTCAAATACGTTGCGAAATACATAGCGGGGGTCCCAGTCAACCAGGACGCCTCCCAGGTCAAAAATTACGGTTTGAATCATGGGGAGAGAGGCAAGAAAGGAAAGAGAAAACGATGAAAATTATCTGAACAAACCTACGCATTTTTCTAAGGGATTTTGGTTTGACCCCCCTAGGGATTTTTGGCATATTTGCGCCTTAGGAACGCTCAAAAAATAATTTGGACCATTTCACTTGTTCTTTCTTCCCAGTTCTTCGTCAAAAAAACCTCATTTGGCCCGCCAAACTCGGTTTTTCTTCCTCAACCTGGAAAAAAATAACGGCGCGAAAAGGGGAAGTTATTTTTCGAGTGTTCCTTATCCCGGACCAATAGTCCCCGGGTGCTTGCAATATGAACCCTTTTCCTTCCCCCCTCCCTGAGCTTCAAGCCTTACAAACGACCTCTTTGGTCTTCATGGTGCGGCCGGTCGCCTTTGCATTCAATGAGCAGACCGCAGAAAGCAACGCTTTCCAGCACAGTGAATCCCAAGAAAGTCAGGCGACCATTCAGCAACGTGCGCAGCATGAATTTGACGTATTCGTCGATCTGCTGCGTACCAAAGGCATCGAAGTGGTGGTATTCGAGGACCATTTGACTCCTCATACCCCAGACTCCATTTTCCACAACAATTGGATCTCTTTCCACACCAATGGAAAAGTCATTCTCTACCCCATCCTGGCGCACAACCGCAGATTGGAGCGCCGGTGGGACATTGTGGATCACTTCAAAGCGCTCTACCCCTGTCCAGAAGTCATTGATTTCAGTCATTATGAAAACACTGACCAGTTCCTCGAAGGGACTGGCAGCATGATCATCGACCGGGTCAACCAACGGGTGTACGCCTGTATTTCTCCCCGCACGGACCCAGAGATGTTCCAGCGTTTCTGCACCGAAATGGATTGCCAGGGCATCCTCTTTCACGCCCGAGACGGCCAAGGTCAAGACATTTATCACACCAATGTGATGATGGCCTTGGGGACGGATCTGGCAGTGATTTGCCTGGATTCTCTGGCCAACGACGCTGAGCGAAATGCGGTCGTGAACAGCCTGCAAGAGACTGGGCACCAGATCTTGGACATCAGCCTAGAACAAGTCCATCAATTCGCGGGCAATATGCTCCAGCTTCACAATCCGGCAGGAGAAAATTTTTGGGTGTTGTCCCAACGAGCCTTCAATTCTTTACGTCCAGAGCAATTGACTCAGTTGAGCGCTTCTGGTACCCCCTTGCCTATCCCCGTTGAGGTAATCGAGACCTACGGTGGCGGCAGTGTGCGCTGCATGATCGCCGAAGTCTTTCCTCCCCGAGCATAGCCTCTCTCCCTCACCCCCAACTTTTTTTGTATGAAACCCCGCATTTTTTCGGAATACGCACCCTTGAAGCAAGTGCTGCTTCACACCCCCGGCAAGGAGCACCAACAACTCATTCCCTGGGAAGGGGACCATCCTTTGATGGGGCCGTATCCCAGGGTCTATCAGGAATTGCAGAAGGACCATCAGGACTTGAAACGTTTCCTGACGGAAGAGGTAGGGCCAGAAAACGTGCTGGAGTTATCGGCCTTGTTGGTAGAGTTGTTTGAAAATGCCGACTACCAACAGCGGTTTCGCATTCTTCAGGATACCTTGCAGTACAATTACGAGACCTACATTGATCATTTGCAGGCCAGGGGGCATAAGCTGGATCGCTATCCCGCCAAGGAACTCGTTCGCGATCTGATCGAGGGTTATCCCCGCCGACTCCGCCTCAACAACGGGCGTCTCCCCAATGTGATCATTTCTCCCAAGCGGGAATTGATGTGGATGCGGGATTCTTCTGCGACCACTCCTATGGGCGTGGTCATCAATTCGATGGCTTCTTCACGGCGACGCCTAGAGCCCACTCTGGTGCGCTCGGTCTTCAAGTACCACCCGATGTTTGATGAAGGCAGCATCTTCCTGGACATGGTAGCCGTCTTACGGGAATTGGAAAATGACGAGACTTGGTCTGGCTTGCACGATCATCTCTTGATGGAAGGGGGCAACATTCTCGTACTGGATGAACATAGCTTAGCCATCGGAGTAGGCCGATTTGAGTTTCAGTACTCCAACCGGACCACCCGCCCGGCATTTGAATTGCTGGTCAATAAGCTCTTCGAAGCCGATAAGAACAAACAGCTCCATCGAGTGTATCTGGTCAATGTCCCGGACCTTCGGGGGTTCATTCATTTGGATACAGTCTTCAACATGGTCGGCCCCAAGGCAGCTGTGGTGATGCCCTACGTATTTGGCTACCCCAAACCAGGCATCGAATCCAGTCCCAAAGTTGTCCTGCAGCGTTTTGTGGATTGGCTCCGAAAAAACATGGGCGTCAACCAAACTGATCTCAGCCGGATTCCCTCCCGCACCCATTTTGAGCACGCGGGCAAGGTGGAAGTATATGACCGCGACACCTACCAAAAGCAGGGCCGGGTGACTCGCAGAGAACAACCGACCCGGTATTTTCTCGATCAATTGGTAGAGGATGGCTTGTTGGATCTCAATCGGGTGGCCTGGATCGGTGGGCCAATGGAGGACTACATCACTCCGTATGAGCACCTGAAAGTGGCCTTGTTTGAGCAACACAACATGGCAGGCAATGTCTTCACCGTGGCTCCATTTCGCACGGTTGCTTACCACCGCAATCCCCTGACTGCCAACCATCTGCTAGACACCATGCGCAAAGTCGATCCGGAGGCTCACCTGGAGCGCATGTCCTCCAATGAAATCCGCACCGACAATGGCGGTCCGCACTGTCTGACGATGCCCTTGTTGCGGGAGGAGTAGATAAATTTGAGTTTTTCTGACATTTTTTTGAAATTGTGTTAAACGGGTCAACTAATATTTTCTTTGCATATCATTTTTTGACGTTTTGCAAACGATACTTTCAATACGATACTCTTAACTAAACGGCTCATTCTGTGGCGGAATCATCAAGGGAACACCAAGTGTTCGTTGCGAGTATTTCATTTACATTAGTTGCCCCATTTTTACCTCTTTTTGCTGAAGTAGTATTTACTCAGCTCGCGGTGGTTTGGGTGGGGGGTTCGCCATCGCCCTGGACGGTCGTGCCGCACGAGAAGCAGTGGGTGTGGCCGTCGCTGTAGAGGGCGTTGGCGTCC
>JBCCCJ010000294.1:0-6629 GCA_039033615.1 Bacteroidota bacterium | reverse complement strand
GTTTGAAGGCTCGCCATGATCCCATGAGCCAGCAGATCTGGAATCGCCCGGGCTTGCACCCGAAAGCGCTGAGCTTTCAGCAGCCGAAACAGGGTGGGCAGGTCTGCCCCATATAAAAAAGAGACTTTCATCTATCAGAGTTTTGGGTTTTGGGTTCTGGGTTTTGGGTTCTGGGTTTTGGGTTTTGGGTTTTGGGTTTTGGGTTTTGGGTTTTGGGTTTTGGGTTTTGGGTTTTGGGTTTTGGGTTTTGGGTTTTGGGTTTTGGAAAATATTTTTTCATCCTACCAACCAAAAGAAGATATCCACAAATAAGCAGTGGATCCCACTCCAAACATCCCGTTCATCTTTTCAATCCATCCATTATGTTTTTCTGCATCCTGTCCCTCTTGTTCATTTTGTCAGAAAAAGAAGGTTTCCACAAACCGAGATCACCGGTCAGACTTGGTGAAAGCTTGGTCGGAATACTGCTGAATCAATTCCCCAAGACTCTGTAAGTGAATTCGTCCGCCAGTATCCAGTACCGCTTGCATGAAGGCGGCACTTTCCTCCGGCACATAAACACTGCTCATCTCCGACAGCATCGCCAGCAACTGCAAGGAATCTCCTCCCAAATCCGAGAAGTGAGCCGTAGGAGCAATCGACGATGGCTCTTTTTGCAGATATCTCCCCCACATCTCAGCAATGGGGAGCAGCCAGGGTTCCAATCTTACTTCCTCCTCCTTTGCCGCGACCTTGGGCACCTCCTCTTCGTCTATCGCCTCCTGAAGTACCGATAGAAGATGATTCGCTTCTTCCGTGGCAGGCACCTGGACGGCGACGTTGGTCCCTCCCTGATGGTGAATCGCAACCAGACCAATCGGGGCCAAGGGGACAAATACCGGTAAGGCAACCACTTGCTGCACCTGAAACCTTGGCGTTTGATAAGTTGTCAGATCCACAAAGCCATTATCGGAAAGAAAGCCGCTCATGGGAAAGCGATGGCTGCGGTTGACCTTGCCAATGGCGACCTTCATCAAGCCCCGAAGCCAGGAAATGGGAAGTCGGCTGGCCAGTGATTCGAAAGGCTCTGGGGCCAATTCTCCCTTCTGCTGCAACAAAGCGAGCAGTTGAGCCTGGACTTCCTGCCAGCTTTGGCCGGGCTGCACTTCCAGGTATATGGGTAAACTCAAGTTGGCAGCAGCTGGCGGAACCCCTTGGTGCCGACGGAGATCTACCGGAATGAGGAATCGACAAGGAGCTTTCAGATGCTTAGATATCAAGGCTGCGATTTTGGCGAGGGGGGCGTCCCATCGCTGCCCCAGATGATACACCCTGGTTTGGTAAGAAGCAGGGGCTGAATTAGCTAAGCGGAGGCTGGGCCACCGAAATGCATAGCCGCCTCTTGAGGGCCGATCTACGGCAGCGATCTGGGCACGAAGCTGAACATCTGCGGGAAACGCTTCCTCGACCTGTAAGGCTTCTCCCCGCAAGGCCGCAAATAGCAGCCGAAGCACTGTTTGCACTCCTTTGGCATCCATCAGCCGATGCAGCACTCTGACCACCATCGTTTTTCCGGCATACAATTGAAAATCTGCAACTCCTGAGCCCAATCCCTCAGCAAAACAGGGGGCGTCCCAATCATCCGGCAAAGGCGTAGCCACACAGCGGATGGTAGGTGCCTGCTGATTCGAGACCCAACGTCCTGCCTTTCGACCGAAGGTCAAGGCAGGCATCGCTTCGATCACCTGAGCAACTGCGGCCTGAAAAGCAGCGTCTTCTAAGAAACCATCACCTTCTAGGACGTAAGTCAAGGCAAACGGGGGCGCAAGCGTCTCCCCAGCGGCATACAAGCGCTCATTCAAGGAGAGGGGCCGAATGAATCTTGGGTGTTTCATGCTTGACAACTCATTAACTTGCACTGCTTATGAAAACTTCCTTGTCTCATACTTATCCATTGAATGCCTCGATTGATTTCCGAGGCTTTCCGGTTCGATTTCACGAAGTAGGGGCTGGTACGCCTCTGATTATGCTTCACAATGGCGGAGCCAATCATTTCATTTGGGAACGTCAGATTCAACCTTTTTCCGCTACGCATCACGTATTTGCCCTGGATTTGCTGGGATTTGGGGAATCCGGTCGCCCTTGTCAACCCTTGACCTTGGAATTGTTTGTAGAGATGCTGTACACCTTGGTGCAGACCAGAAAGCTGGCGGCTCCCATCTTGATGGGAAACTGCATCGGCGCGGCCATTGCGCTGGAATATGCCCAACAGCATCCCAATCGGGTCCACGGCCTGGTGCTCTGCAATCTGTGCGGCGGACAGTCGATGATGCGGTATTTTCATCCGTTCATGTTTCCCCAACAAGGGCTGCATGATGACCTCTTGTACCGCTGGATGTTTGCCCCTTCGAAATGGGAATGGGTTCGCAGAAAGGTCATTGATCGGCTGTATGGCAAAGAGCCCCTTCGCAGCAGTGCCATGTATCAGGAATTGCTGCAAGGCATTACCCATCCGATTCAGCCACAATCGCGGATGATGCTCATCAAAGGTTTGGCGTCTTTCAGCAAATTTGATCATTATCAGCAAGAAGAAGCAGAATTGCCAGCGATGTATTTGTGTTGGGGAGAACAGAACAAAGTATTGCCCTTGCACCGGGGCGAGCAGTTGCGCCAACGTCTGAATCCCGATGAATGGGCCGTTTATCCAGATCAGGGCCACCTCTTGATGGCCGAAGCCCCTGATCGGTTCAATTCGGAAGTGGAGACGTTTCTGACTCAGATTGATCCATAGGCAGCGGGGGTTCGCCTAATTCCTTCAGGTGCTTCACATGGGCTTGAACGGCTGACCAGAAAGTCGGATAGCGCACGTAAGGCACGCCAAACTCCTCGGCGGTTTTTTGCACGATGGTCGCTATGCGGGGATAATGGACATGACTGATCCGAGGAAACAGATGATGTTCAATTTGATGATTCAGCCCACCAGTGATCCAATTGGCTACAGGATTTTGCATCGCCCAGTTTGCTGTCGTTTGCAATTGATGAACGGCCCAGGCGTCTTCCATCTTTCCGTTGTCATTCGGACTGGGCATGGCGGATTCCGGGGTCAAATGAGCCAGTTGAAAAATCAAGGTCAGATAGATCCCGGCCACCAGATGCATGGTCAGGAAACCGATGCCGATCTGCCACCACACCAAATCAGTCAGCCACAGCGGTAGTCCCAGCCAAAATCCGAAGTAGAACACCTTCCCCAGGATGAGATGAATCCAATTCCAAGCAACATTGGTAGCCCGTCCGTAGGTCAGCCCCGCTTTGACGAAGCGACGCATTTTCACCAAATCCGTGAAAAACACCCAGGTCAGGGTGAGCAGACTGTACAAGAAATAAGCATACCAGGCTTGATAGCGATGATGGGGTTTCCATTCCGCTTGATCTGTAAAGCGCAATATCCCATTGCCGGCATCCAGGTCGATGTCATGCCCATAAATGTTAGTAAAACTGTGGTGCAGGATGTTGTGCGAGGTTTGCCACACCAATTTATCTCCTCCCAGCAACAGCATGGTATGGGAAGCCAATTGATTGATCCAGCGATGACGGGAAAAACTACCATGGCAAGCATCGTGCATCACACTTGCGCCCACCATCGCCTTTCCCAAGCCCAAGCCTATGCACAGCAGCCAAAGTTCCCACCTCGGAACTCCTCCGAAGAGGACATAAGCGTACATCCCCCGCCAACTGACCAGCAGGAGTACTGCTTTGATCAGGAGTTCGGTTCCGCCGTAGCGAAGGCTCCCCTGCTCGGTGAATCGGGCTTGAATGCGGGAGCGGAGGGTCAGGAAAAAGCCGGGAGGGGCTTCTTTGGGAAATCGAAGGGAAGGAGTGGTTTTCATAGCGGGGACCGATTGTTTGAAACAGGTATGCGACTCAATAATTGCGGAAGGATGATCAAATCAGTCAGCAAGGCCGTCAGGCAACCGACCACCCTATCAGTAGGTGATTCACGTTTCCAGGGTGATCGCGCCCATGGTTAGGCCCGCAGCTGTTCCCATCAGAATGATTTCCTGATGGGGCGCCATGCCCTCTTCCTGAATCAAATCACACAAACCCAGCGGAATGGAAGCCGAAATACAGTTTCCGTAGCGGTGCAAGTTGAGATGGACCTGCTGATCCGTCAGGTTGAAGCGTTTCAGAAACATGTCCATCCCGAGCCTGCTGGCCTGATGAGGGATGATTTTCGCATAGGTGCCGACGGCTTGCTGGAAGCGATCTTCTACGGTATGGATGAAATTGTCTAGCTGCTGGAAGGTCAGCTTGAGCAATTTTCGGCCTTCCATCTTGAAAAAATAAGAAGCAGGCGGATTGCTCAATCGGGTTAACAACATTTCGCTCCCACCAGCCGGAACATGGGCAAAGCGAGCTCCTTCAGAAAAATTGATGAAGTAGCTCTGATTCGGTTGCGGTAAGGTACCTGCGGTTACGATGGTAGCGACGGCCCCGTCCCCAAAAAGGGAGTAGGTCTTTTGATCCTCTGGGTCCAGAGAACGGCTGGCCATTTCGCTATTCACGATGGCGATGTTGGCGTAGCGCCCCGTCTCAATGAAAGCCGAAGCGATCTCCAAGGCGTGCAAAAATCCCAGGCAGGTCCCATCTACATCAAAGGCCGGGAAAGGGAGATGGTTCCAGTCCATGGCTTGTTTGAGGAGGCAGGCCGTGTGCGGAATGGGATGCTCGAAACAGGCCGAGGCAAATATCAGGAGATCGAGTTCCTCTGCGGGCATGTCAACTTGATCCAATGCCTGTTGCAAGGCTTGTTTTCCCATAGAAATCAGCGAATCCTCCGCACTGGCATGGTAGCGGGTCATCACCCCGGAATTCTTTTCAATCCAGCCGGGTTTCCAGCCGAGGCGTTCCTCTATTTCGTGGCTGTGAATGGGGGGACCGGGCAAATACTTAGCGATACTTTTGACTCGAATCATGGTTTTGCGGGGAATACGGGCGAGTGATACGGCGACGTTTGACCGCGGTTGAGGGCGGCATTTCTGACAAAAAGGTCAATTCTGGGAGAACCAAGCCTTTGTTGAGACACAATTGATGAAGGGCAGCGGCGACAGCTTCTTGGCTTTGTTTTCGCTGAGCGGGAGCTACCTCCAGAAAGATCTCCCAGCGATCCGCAGCCGTTTGTACCACCCGATAATCCCGAACGCTATCCTGACTCATGACCATCGCCCGACGGATTTGATCCGGGAAGATCCGCTGCAAGTCGCCAGCTTCATCCGCTACCAAAAGAACCTCATCCGTCCGGCCTTCGATGCCTGCCAAGGCCAAACAGGGAGATCCACAGGGGCAGGGCTCCGTTGCTTCTACCAAAATATCATTCATCAGGTAGCGTACCACTGGCTGAGATTTGCGGCGAAAATCGGTTACGATTGGTTGAAAACGGCCTTCAGACACATACTTCTTCTCAATTCGAACGATGTCTTCATTGAGATGAAGGGTACCGAACTCACAAGTGGTCGCCAAAAATCCTTCGGTACATTGGTACACATTGGTGATCCCTACCTCAAACACCGCTTGAATCCGGTGCTGATCATCTGGTTCCAACACTTCGGCATAACTGATCACCTGATGCGGAGAAATAGTCAACCGACCTGCCGCTTGTTCTTCTGCCAGAATCCGCAACACCGAAGGCTGCCCAGTCAGGATGTGGGGTTGGTAGTCATTCAGTTCTTGTACAAAGGGTTCCAGGCGATCGGGCAATTCGTAGTAGCGAAATTGAAATAAACGGGATTGAATGGATTCATACAACGGATTGGTAGCGCGAAGGATGAAAGCGATGCGTTGGGTTTGGAAAAGGCGAGGTTTCAAAATTCGGTGCATCATCATGGCCGCCCAATTGGCGCGTTCTTCCGGCGACACCACAAACATCCCTCGGTTCCCCGATGTACCGGTCGATAGGCCCACCGCGACTCCGTTGATGGTCGGATCTATGCCTTCCTTTTCAGAGCGAATCGCCAATTCCATCGAAGATTCCCGTTCCAGCCCCACCGTATTGATCTCATTGAAGTGAGTCATGAAGCTGGTTTTGTCCATCAAGGGGAAGGTATCTATCGTGTGCCCCTCCTTCATCAGTTGTTGAAAATAAGGAGATCGGTGGCCCAGGAACTGCTCGAATTGCTTCAATTGCTTTTCCTGCCAGCGCAACAATTCCTCCCTGCTGCGCCATTTGGGGCGTAGGATCAAACGTAGCCAAGCCAAAAGGATGCGGAGTTTCAAAATAAGTGTTGGTTGATGACCTTTTCGGAGAACACGCGTGGACTATGACAACAGATCAGTTCTGTTTGGGGATGTTGGGCTTGAAATTCATTCAATCCGTTAATGGTGTGATGATAGGCAGCCCAATCATCAATGAATAGACTGATGAGGCGGGAGGGACGCTGGTTGGGGTGGAGATTTTCTTCCAGCCAGATGGCGTCAGAGACCAAAAAAGATTCTTGGGATTCACCGTGCTTCAGCCAGGCACCATATTGCCCCCGACAATGACCTGGCAGACCTACCATCTGAATGCTCGCATCTCCCAGCAGATCATAGGCAGGGCCCAACAAGTCTAGTTCCTGCGCAATGGGTTGATCTTCGAAATAGTGAACCCTTGTCGC
>JBCCCJ010000293.1:0-6635 GCA_039033615.1 Bacteroidota bacterium | reverse complement strand
GGGAGGCTGTTGTTGTTTTTACCTAAATCGAAAACTAGGAATTAGGAAAGATCCCGCATACCTCCCAATCAACCAATCAACCTTTTTTGGTGATTTCTTAACAGTTTTTTAATGATTCGTCATTTGTCAACAAATTCTGTTTGGAAATTCTAAGTGGTTGGTAAAGAGAAACTTGTCTTTGAGGGATCTCCTCCGTCTTCGCTTTCGGTCATTAGGAAGCCCGGAACAAAACCCTTATTTTCGTTACCAGCTCCTCTTCTGTATTTCTACCTGTCTTTTAATACTGCTTATCTCCTGTTTTTCTGCCAAAACCTGGTAGAGGAACGGATTCCCTATTTTCTTTCCTCAATTCCCATTTTTAGCACATTTTCAATGAAAAACCTCTCGCTTTTTATTTCTTTTCTCTTTGCTCTCATTGCCTGTCAAGGGGCCTTCGGCCAGGTGATTTACAACGAAACCTTCGACACTGATGGAGAAGGAGTTACTGGTCCTCTCCCTGTCATTACTCCTGCCTCAAATGGACAATGGTCAGTTTCTGGTGACTTTTCAAGAATGACAGCATCCTCCGATTACTTCGAAACCTCTGGAGGCGTTTTAGAAGCACAAGACACAGAACGTGTTGTGTGTTTTGAGTCTGCTTCTATCGACATTTCTTCCTTTACCTCTGTTGATGTATCGGTGGATGTAGTTGAGAATGGTGATCACGAAGCAGCGGATTTTGTCGACGTCATTCTGGTAGTAGATGGTGTGGAAAACCTAATTACCAATTTCAATGGTCTTGGAAGCGCGACTCACACCCTGGTGGGAGACATTCCTGACGATGGAGATTTTGGGTCTGCCACCGTTACTGGTGCTGCAACGGGCTCTTCTTTGGTGGTGAAAATCTGTCTCATCAACAACGCTGGCTCAGAACAGATTACCCTGGACAACATTGTAGTTGAAGGTTCAACCGCCCCTATTACTCCTACTGTAGCGATCAACGAGATTCACTACAATCCAGCGGAGCCTTTTACAGATACCACCGAATTTGTAGAAATCATCAACTACGGTGCAAATCCAGTAGATCTGAGTGGCTACACCTTCCCTTCAGGATTGGGCTTCACCTTCCCCGGTGGAACCTCTTTGGCCCCAGGCGAGTATTTTGTCTTGGCTGTAAATGCTACTGCTTTCAACAACTTCTATGGATGTGCTCCTGATGGAGATTTCTCCGGTGCTTTGTCCAACAGCGGTGAATTATTGGAGTTGGCTGATGCCTCTGGAAACATCATTAATGCCGTAGATTATGATGACAATGCTGCTTGGGGAAGTGATGCTGATGGAGATGGTCCTTCGTTAGAATTACTAGATCCGACCGCGGACAACTCTGATCCAGCAAATTGGGATGTGAGTGCTGTGGATGGTGGAACTCCAGGGGCTATGAATGGTGGTTTCCTGAATCGCTGTACCCCTATCAACGTAGTCATCAATGAAATTCATTACAACTCCAATGATGGAGCTGGTTTTCCAGATTCTGAGTGGGAATTTGTTGAGCTGTACAACCCAGGACCTACTTCCATTGACCTTTCTGGCTGGGCAGTTTCGGACGGTGAAGGCTCAAATACTTTTCCTAGTGGAACGACCATTGGGGTAGACGAGTATATTGTAGTAGCCGAGGATGCCAGTACCTTTAGTGGAGCTAGCTATCAGGTGTTCGAGTGGGCTGGAAATTTTGCTCTGAGCAATTCTGGTGACAATGTCGATCTTCTGGATGCCGGAGGCAATTTGTTTGATCAAGTGAACTACGACGACAGTTCCCCATGGCCAACGGCTGCTGATGGAGACGGCCCATCTTTGGAATTGAATGATTGGCAGTTAGACAATGACAATGGTGCGAATTGGTCCGCAACTGGTCCTGACAATGGTACCCCAGGTGCTCAAAATTCTCAGGTTACTGGAGCAGGCTGTACCTTGGAGCTCAGCCTCAATGAAGTAGATTGCGAATCTGTTGGCCCTGGAACAACTGACGATACGTATTACGCTTTCGTTGATTTTGTTGGGGGGGGAGATGACGTATACACCATCGTTCCCAATAGCGGAACTTTGAGTGCCCTATCTGATGATCCTGATACCGATGCTGATGGAGGTCTCTTATTGATTGAAGGAATCGCAGAAGGCACGGATCTGGAACTGACTGTGACCAGCACTGGTGGATGCGACTTTTCTTTCTCTGTCAAGTCTCCCGTCTGTATTCCAGCTAGCCCTGTTGTGATCAATGAAATTCATTACAATGGTTTGGAAAGTAATACTGATACCACAGAGTTTGTAGAACTGTACAACACGGGGGCTGCTCCTGTTGATTTGAGTGGATACACGTTCTCTGCGGGCATTACCTTTACTTTTCCTAGCGGTGCTATGATTGGCGCGGGAGAGTATGTAGTGGTAGCGGTGAATGCAGTTGCCTTTGAAAACTTCTACGGTTGTACTCCTGATTATGATTTCTCTGGAGGATTGAGTAACAGCGGAGAATTGGTTCGCTTAGAGAATGGAGCTGGAGGATTGATTGATGAGGTCTCCTACGATGACGGAGGAGGTTGGCCAACTGCCGCTGACGGAAGTGGACCTTCTATTGAACTCTTGGATCCCATGTCTGACAACACTGATCCCGCAAACTGGGCAGCTAGTTTGATCGACGGAGGCACCCCAGGAGCAATGAACCAAGGTACAGGAACTGGTTGTATCGTGATTCCAAATGTTGCGCTGGATTACAAAAACAGCGAAAATGGGGAGTCTGCGATTACCAACCGGACCATCAAACCTCAACTCCGGATCAAGAACTTGGACACCCAAACCTTGGATCTAGCTGACTTTACCGCTCGGTACTACTTTACTTCTGACGCAGTAGGGCCAATGACCTTGACTTGTTTGTCTTCTGACGCAGGTTGTGGAAATACCCTGACCAGCCTGATGGCGATCAATCCTGCAGTTGCTGGAGCGGATCGGTATTTCGAAGTTGGATTCAGCAGCGGGACCATTGCTCCTGGTCAAAGAGTCAACACCAAAACCAAAATTGGTAATACGGCTAATCTATCCTTTGATGAGGCAGATGATTTCTCTTTTGTCGGAATCATTACCGACCACGTATTCAATCCATACGTAACGCTTTACTACAAAGGAATTCTCATCCAGGGAACTGAGCCTGACTTGGGCGCTGGCCTGCGTAGCATTGAGCCAGTAGAATTGGCTGAGGTTGCTCCGCTTCAGGTGGAAGCCTTCCCCAACCCATTCGCCAATAGCTTCGTGGTAGAATTCTTTGAAATGCCAGAAGCTGCGTATGACCTACAATTGGTGAACAGTGTGGGACAAATTGTTTACACTGCGACTTCCGATGCACCAAGCGTAAAGGTTTCTGTTGAGAACCTGCCTGCTGGTATGTACATCCTCCGTCTCCGTCAAGGGGAAGTGGTTTCTACCACCAAATTGATGAAGGAATAAATAAGGTTTTTCAACAATAGGATCAACAAAAAAGGCTGCTCATATCGAGCAGCCTTTTTTATGGAGTACTTGTTACCTCTCAGCGAATCAAACCGCTTCAGAAGTTTCGCGTTCTACATTGAGGGCTACCTGCCATTTCCAGGCTGATGCCATCATTTCTTCGATGCCTTTTTCTGCTTTCCAGCCTAGGCGTTCTTCCGCAAGACTGCTATCGGAATAGATCGACACGACATCTCCCGGTCTGCGAGGGCCGATCTCATAGTTGAGTTTTTGGCCACTGACTTTTTCAAAAGCGTTGATGACTTCCAAAACGGAGGCTCCATTTCCAGAGCCTAAGTTGATTTTCTCAAAGGCCTCCTGGTTTTGGTTATTCAGCAGGTAATCCATCGCTTTGATATGGGCAACGGAGATATCAGTTACGTGGATGTAATCCCGGATACAGGTGCCGTCTCTGGTAGGGTAATCTCCGCCAAATACGGTCAATTTTGGCATCCAACCTGCTGCGACTCTCGTTACAATTGGCACCAGGTTATTGGGACGATTCAGGGGGAGTTCACCGTTTTGGCCGGAAGCATGGGCGCCAACCGGATTGAAATAACGAAGCGCTATGGCTTTCACTCCTTCTTGCGAGCGAATGAAGTCCCGAATGATTTGCTCGCCTACTAATTTCGTATTGCCGTAGGGGGATTCTGCTTCCTGGAGGGGAGTGGCTTCGGTTACAGGCAACTGTGCGACATTGCCATAAACGGTGCAGGAAGAAGAGAAAATGAAGTTAGCAACCTCATACTCCTTGCAGGCACGGAGAAGGTTGACCAGAGAAAGCAAGTTGTTTTGGTAGTATTCCAACGGAAGTTCGACGGATTCACCAACTGCTTTTAAGGCGGCAAAATGGATCACGCCAACGATGTCAGGATGACGCTCAAAAACCTCATTAACGGCAGTTGGATCACAGGCATCTACTTGATAAAAAGTCATCGACTTTCCTGTGATTTCCTTGACTCGATCAACTGTTACAACGGTGGAGTTGCTCAAATTGTCAATCGCAATGACATCGTGCTCGCCTTTTTCCAGAAGTTCGATCGCAGTATGAGAGCCGATATATCCGCAACCGCCAGTAATCAAAATACTTGCCATACAAATTCAATTGAAGTGAAATAGATAAAGGGGGAGAGGTATTTGTGATGGGAAAACCAAGTTACACAGAATTTGAGGGAGAAAGCGAACCATGTTAGTGATTGGCTGAAAGCTCAGATTAAACGGTCATCCTGGCTTTTTCACCAGTTGAAATATTTTGGTGAAATACTTAGAATAGATGGTCGCCAGGTTGGTAGAAATGCCATGCTTTTTACAAGAGGCCAGCATTTCCTGATTGATGGTTAAGGTGCTACTTAGGCCCTGGGTGCTAGCACCTCCCGTACGCATTTTGACGAGGGTTTCAGGTAGATAATGAGAACTGATCCCGTGGGTATGAAACAGTCGAACCATGAAATCAAAATCTGCACAAATCTTGAAGTCGGTATCAAACACTCCTGCCTTGTCATACCATTTTCGCTTGACAAAAAACGTTGGGTGGGGGGGCATCATCCCTTTTTTCAGTTTTGCAGGCTGGAAGTCTTTGCCCGGAAAGTACCGAACCACTGTACTGAGGTCCTCATCCTTGATGTACACCAAATCCCCATACACTGAATCGACGTCATGAGCCTGGAAAGCAGCCATTACTTGAGAAACGGCCGATTCATGGGCATACAAATCATCCGCGTTCAGCAAGCCAACTACCTCTCCGGTGGCTAAGTTGATGCCCTTATTCATGGCATCGTAAATGCCTTTGTCCGGCTCCGAAACAAAGACTTGAATCCGATCTCCATAAGATTCCACCAATTCTTTGGTGCCATCGGTGGAGCCCCCGTCGATGAGGATGTATTCGAGGTCGGGATAGTCTTGAGAGAGAACGGACTCAATACAAGTCGGGAGAACATGAGCAGCCTGATACGCCACCGTGATGAGGGATATTTTCATAGAAAGGGGTAAATCTTACTGTTTGATCAGTTGCAGGTGGTCGATTTCGCAGGTGCCATTGAGCGCCTTGATGGTCAGGACATGTGGCTCTGGGGAAAGCCGACTCAGGGTTTGACGAAGAGAACGTTCTGCCCACTTTCCCGATAAGGTAATGGGGGAGCCGATCTCTTTCCCGTCGATCAAACAGGTGATCTTGGCCGCTCCGTTTCCTTGCTTACGGCCTACAAGGCTAAGGGAGTAGGAACTGGTCTCTCGTGGTTGGAAGTGATACTTCGCACAGGCATCTTCTCCTTCCAATTGAAGGAAACTGGTGAAAGACGTGAAGTCACTTGCTTCACGATCGGCGGGAAATTCAGTCTGGACTTTCCCGCCTTGAACATAGTCCGGCACTTCGCCTTCCCAGGCAAAGTCCTCAGACCAATAAGCTGGGTGGCCAGCTTCATGCCAGGAGTCTAGTTGAAAAAAAATCGGTTCTGTGCTTGACTGCAAGTCGAGGTAATAGGTGCTGCCTTGCCGTCTGCTCATCAATTGGATCAGTTGTCCCTCTATGTCTATCCATGCAACGTCCTGATCAGCAACTACCCCTTTTCCATTGGAGAGCGGTTGGAGGGTGGTACTGATGATGTAGATGGGTTGGTCAGGATGCTTACGGACCGTAGCCAAAATCATGGGATTGCCAGCCCATGTCCGAACGATGGGTTCCCCTTCTTCATCTAGCAATAAATCTCCTTCCCGAAGGATATGTTCATACCGACTGGTGATCGCCTGAGCATAGGCTGGCATGGCGGCCTGCCAGATGTAATTTTGGGGTTTGGCCACTGTTCGGCCTACATTAAAAAAGCCTGGATAATAAAACTCCGCCCCGATGACTCCGAGACATTTGAGCAGGCCTAAATACTGACTGGGCCGCACATTTACTTCAGGATTAGTACTCCATCCTGGGGCCACAAAAGGCGAGAACAACTTGTCTCCGGCCGCAATTTCTATCTTGCGGCACTCTTCCATCCAACGCCAACCCCGCCAAGCCCCTGCCCATTTGTACCAATTGCCGGGAACCCGAGGATAGAAGTCAGGCGTAGAGTAATGCATACCTGTAAACGCAGTTTGGATCTTTCGAGCGTGGGTCCATTCAAATCGTTGAATAGGCC
>JBCCCJ010000292.1:0-6649 GCA_039033615.1 Bacteroidota bacterium | reverse complement strand
CAGGGGCAGGGGCAGGGGCAACATTCAAGAATTTCTCAGGATCGTGGGACACATACCTGCCTCCTTGAAATGGCTTCCGTTTTTCCTCCGGTAATGGTAGCTTTGTGGGCCATGATTGTGAAGCAACATCGTCCGCTAGCGACCTCCCTGGGCAAGACCCTACTCCTGATATTGGGATTGGGAGGGAGCATCTTGCTGCTGTTTCAACCTTGGAAACAAGTCGTCTCCCCGCAAGCGGTCCTGATGGAAACGCCGGCTCAGTTGTTTTGTGGAGCTGAGCAGGTGGTGGAAGAACTGGTGCCGGGAGACCCGATTCCCAAGCCTTTATTTGTGGGACGGGACAGTACGCGCTTCGGAAATGGCGATACCCAATCCGATGCCAAAGCGCGAACGGGTCAGTACAGTTGTCGGCTGGACTCGTTCCACAATTATGGGATGACCTATACCTTCCTGGATTTGAAACCCCTGGATCGGATTTCGGCCTCGGTCTGGCGCTACAATGTCAGCGGGTTTCGGGCTTTTCTGGTTTTTCACCTGACGGGCAACAAAGAATTTTACAAACGGATAGAGGTCCCGCTGGAGGTGAAGGAAGATGGCTGGGAGCTGCTGCAGGAGACGGTGGCGGTCCCTTTTGATTTTGAGGAGGGCATGATGCGGGTATATGTCTATGGCTACGGGCCGGACGAAGCTTATTTTGACGATTTTGCGCTTTCCTACGAACGGGCGCAGGACAGCATCGCGACCTATCGCAGTCTACCGGAACTCGATCTGGAGATTCCCAAGCAGTCCTTGGCTCAGTTGGATCGAAAGCGGATACAGGCGATCGATCAAGGCCTACTGATTCAGGGCGAGGACGATTGGGTGAAAGGGCGGATGCACAGCCTGGACAGCAGCTACCGCATCAAACTGCGCCTCAAGGGAGACTTGCCCGACCATTTTCGCACGCCCAAGTGGTCCTATCGGGTGCGGATGAAATCGGGGCAGGCCTGGAATCGACTCACGACTTTTTCCCTTCATACCCCCCTGGCGCGAGATTATCTCTCCGAATGGGTTTATCACGAGTGGCTCCGGCGCGAAGGAGTCGTTTCTACCCGCTATGATTTCCTTCATCTGAAAGTCAATGGGCAGACGCGGGGGATCTATGCCTATGAGGAACATTTTGAAAAACAATTGGTGGAATTTCAGAACCGTCGCGAAGGCCCGATTGTGAAATTTGACGAGACAGAGGTGTGGTTTTTGCGTAAACGGGCGATGGATGGTATGCTAAATTGGGGGGAAATGGAGCGACAAAGCGAAAGTGAAGCCAGTGCCCCAGCCCAAGCCTTCCGAGAAAATCGCCTGACGCAAGACAGTGTCCTTCGCCAGCAATTGGAAACGGCCGTGAGCTTGCTGACCCAATTCCAACAGCGGAAAGCCCCCGCTTCAGAGTTGTTTGACTTGGAGCTGATGGCCAAATACTGTGTCATCACGGACCTCAGCCGGGCCTACCACGGCCTGATTTGGCACAACCTGCGCTTTTATTTCAATCCGGTTACGACTCGCCTCGAACCCATCGGTTTTGATGGATTCACGGAAAGCGGCGCCTTCGAGTGGCTAGACCGACCCTTTCTGGGAGCAAAAGTGGATGAGGCACTCAGTGGGCCGCTGGCGGAACAGCAGTTCAAGCAATTGTTCCTCGATCCGGCATTTTTGGCACAATACTACGCCTATTTGGATTCCTTCACCCAAGACGACTACCTCACCGAATTCCAACTGAGTCTGGAGCCAGAATTGCAATGGCGGGAGCAACTGCTACAGGAAGAATTTCCGGAGTATGGCTTTGGCTACAACGCCATCTCCAACCGCGCCCATCAAGTGCGGAAGCTGCTCTTTGCTGAGACAGGCTATCCGTTGCAGGTGTATCAGCGACGGGTAGAAGGGGACTCCTTGTTGTTGGGGGCGTTCAACCGCAACCTAACCGCGCTACAACTGTTGATAGGACCAGACAAAACGCCCGGCCCCATCATCTATCCATCTGGCAAATCCGCCGCTCAGGAAATCCCCTTCAAAGTGCCGCTTGGCACCGAGGAAATTGCGTATCAGATTCCTGGCGTTCCTCAAGGATTCACCACTCAGCTGATCCCGTACGCCCCACCGGGTCCGGGCACGCCCATTCAAGGCTTATTTTCTCAGGCCAAACTCGATCATGAGGGGTTGTATGAGGTGGCGGGCAAACAGATCGTGTTTTATCCCGGCCAGCATCAACTGGCCCGAGATGTGATCATTCCGGCGGGCTATATCGTCGAAATTCCTGCGGGGACAGAATTGGACCTGATCCAGGGGAGCAAATTTGTGTCTCGATCTCCCGTCCACATGCAGGGCAGGGAGGATCAATTGATTCGGTGGTACACTTCCGACGGCAAAGGGCAGGGCATCGTCCTCCTCCAAACCGATGCGCCTTCGCAATGGCGCTACGTGATGGTCGATGGGCTGAATACGGTTTCGGTACCAGGGTGGCAATTGACGGGGTCGGTTACGGCTTATGAGGCCGATGTGCGTTTGGAGCATTGTTCCTTTGTGAATGCCCCTTGCGAGGATGGGTTGAATCTGATCCGGAGCCATTTTCGGCTGAGCAATTGCACCATCGCCCATACGTTCTCGGATGGATTCGATGCGGATTTTTGCCAGGGAGAAGTGAGGAATTGTTTTTTTGTGCAGACAGGCAACGATGGGATGGATTTTTCCGGTAGTGAAGTAGCGGTCCATGGGGCGCGGGTAGAAGGCTCTGGCGACAAAGGCATCAGTGTAGGAGAAGAATCTTCGGTGGAAATGTGGGACTTTGAGGTCGAAAATGCCGTTAGTGGGGCAGTGGCGAAGGACTTGTCCAATCTCCTCATCCACAACATCCGCCTTTTCAATTGTCAGACGGGCTTCGCGGCTTATCAAAAGAAGCCAGAATTTGGTCCGGCAACCGTAGAAGTCAAAAGTTATCAGGCAAAAGGAATACGACACTTACATTTAGTAGAAAAAGGATCCACCGTTTTGTTACAAGGAAAGCAGGTAGAAGGCATCTAGACCGTGTTGGAGACCTGCGAAATAGGAAAATCATGATCCAATCAATTGTTCTGAATCTGAAGCGTAGTCTGAGTCTTTTCCTGTTGTGGGGATGCTTGATGAATGTGGGGAAGGCCCAATTGCCCGAAGGATTTGTCGACGAACGGGTGGGAGATGGCTGGCCTTCTGCGGTGGGCTTTGCTTTTGCGGAGAATGGCGATCTCTTTGTCTGGACCAAACTAGGGAAGGTCTTCGTCGAACAAGACGGCGTTCGCCAAGACGAGCCCTTGCTGGACATTTCCGAAGAAGTGGCGACCTATGGTGATCATGGTCTGCTAGGCTTTGCCCTCCACCCAAATTTCCTCAACAACGGCTATTTCTACGTCCTCTATGCCGTAGATCGCCATCACTTGCTGTACCACGGCACAGCAGATTATGATCCAACCGCCAACCTGATTGATGCAGCCACTATCGGGCGCATCACTCGCTATACCGCTGATCCTGCCACCAATTTCACTTCCCTCATTCCAGATAGTCGAAAGGTGCTGCTTGGCACCAGCATGGGCGACGGTTTTCCCCTCCTACACCGTTCTCACGGCGTGGGTTCGCTGGTATTCGGCAATGACGGGACGCTCATGGCAAGTTGCGGCGATGGGGGTTCTTATGCTGGCACCGATGTCGGGGGAGACGAAACGGGTGCCTACGCCAGTCAAGCCCTGGCCGATGGCATCATCGACGCGGCCCAGAACATCGGCGCGTTTCGCTCTCAATCTTTGCATTCCATCAATGGCAAAATGCTGCGCCTCAATCCAGAAACTGGAGATGGCATTCCCAGCAATCCTTTTTACCAAGCCGATGATCCGCGTTCCCCTCAATCCCGCATCTGGGTTCTGGGCTTACGCCAACCTTTTCGATTTACCTATATGCCAGGCACGGGCAGTCATGAGCCCGAAGACGGAGATCCAGGCGTCTTTTTTGTGGGAGATGTGGGATGGGCCTATTGGGAAGAACTGAACGTGGTGGAAGGTGCCGGGCAAAACTTCGGCTGGCCGATCTACGAAGGCATGCGCACCCGCTGGCAATTTCACAGCCCGGAGATTCAGAATCCGGCCACGCCCAATCCTGCCTACCAGGAAGGCTCCTGCAATTGGCGCAACTTCCGCTTCAAAGACTTGTTGATTCAGGACACCGAAAGTCCCGCCCCCTTCTTCCCCAATCCCTGCGATCCCTCGCTGGCGATCCCGAGTGATGTGCCTCACTTCGTCCACAGCCGTCCGATGGTTTCCTACAGCAACCGGACCTGGAACAATGAAGAACAAAACACCTATGTACCCGGCTACGATGCCGAAGGAAAAGGGGTCCCGATTTCGCTGTTAAGTCAGGAATCTCCGGTGCAAGCCGATACCTTCAGTGGAGCGTCCAACATTGCTGGGGTGTTCTACACCGGGGACAATTTTCCAGCAGAGTACCAGATGACCTACCTGAACATGGATTATGCGGGCTGGATGAAGCAATTTCAGTACGGACCTGCTTTCGAACTCCTGACCATTCAGGACTTTTCTGAGCAACCGAAGTTTCCGGTATTCCTGGCGGTTCACCCCCTTGATGGCTGTATCTACTACCTGAACTATAATTTTCAGTCGGAAATGCGGCGGATTTGTTTTGGCACCGACCCCGCTCCTACTGCCGTACTTGAGAGCGATGCCACCTTTGGGCCTAGTCCGCTGACGGTACAGTTCACCGGAGAGAATTCCTTTGATCCCGAGGCGCAGCCGATCAGTTTTGCTTGGGAATTTGGAGATGGAACGAGTAGTACCGACCTCAATCCCAGCCACACCTTTGAGGCAGATAACAATGGGCCTCAGTCTTTCACGGTGCGCCTGACGGTGACCGATACCGCTGGCAACAGCCACAAAGTCGAGGAGCTCATTTCGCTGAACAATACCCCGCCTGTGGTAGCGATTACCAGCTTTGAAGATGGAGATTTGTACACCACTACCGGCTCGACCTTGTTGCCACTGCTAGCCGAAGTCAGCGATCAGGAACACAGCGAGGCAGAACTGAGCTACGCTTGGCAGTTGCATTTGCACCACAACAGCCATTTTCACCCAGAACCGCTTGATACGGCCCGGGAAACGGAAGCCCTCATCTTGGGAGAAGGATGTACTGATGAAACCTTTTGGTACCGAATCGGGCTGACGGTAACGGATGGCGTGGGCCTATCGACCTATGTGGAGCAAGAGCTGTTTCCCTACTGTGGAGAGACTCAGACGGAAATTGACACCCTGATGGTAGCAGCTCAGCCGGATGGCGTTCGGTTGAGTTGGCGAACCCTTCGAGAAACACCAGGCACCACCTTTCTGGTGCAATGGTCTGAAGATCGCCAGCATTTCGCCACCCTCGGGGAGGCAACTCCGACCGTAGCACCGGGGGAATACGCCTTCACCGACCCCAATCTCACGTGGAGCAAGCGCTACTATCGAATCGCCACCCGCAATCCAGCTACCGGCTTTGAGGATTTTTCCATGATCCGGGAAATTGACTTCCACACCAAAGGCGCCATCAGCCTCTTTCCCAATCCGGTGAGTGATTGGCTGACCCTCGAAGTGCAAGAAGTAGAAAATGCCGTTTCGCTCCAGGTATTTGATCTGATGGGTCGGCTGGTGATGGATCGAACTTGGCCAGGCAGCGGGGAAAACCTCAGTTGGCAAGTCAACATGAAGGGAATGGCCCCTGGCACCTATCTCTATCAGGTCAGCGACGGGCGTCACCTCATGACTGGAAAATTGGTGAAGGATGCGTTTTGAGCGAAAATATCGGGTCGAGGGGCGTTCGTTGGCGTCGGTAGAACAACTGCTGCGCTTCCATCCAGCCTCCTTTCAGGTGCTGTATCCCCCTCGTCAAATCAACAACATCTATTTCGATACCCAGAATCTGGCGACCTTCCACCAAAACATTGCCGGACAAAACGAGCGCAAGAAGTTTCGGGTGCGATGGTACGGAGAAACCTCTGGACCCATTCAGCAGCCACAGTTTGAGATCAAGATCAAACACAACGAGCTGGGCACCAAGGAAACGAGCCAATTGGCCAAGTTTGACCTACAAGACCTGAAAGAGACCACTCAGGCGGTCAATCAATTGCTGCCACAGCGACAAGGGGTAGTGATTCCTGCCTTGCTCAACGCCTATCGACGCTCCTATTGGATCAGCATGGATGGGCAATTCCGCGTAACCATCGACCACGCGATGCGCTACCATTCGTTGCTCATGGGCCAGGGCTTTCATCGGTTTCTTCATCAAGATCCGGCCATCATCCTCGAAGTCAAATACGAGCAAATCACAGATGAACGAGTCAATTTTATCACCCAGCACATGCCCTTTCGCCAAGCCAAGCACTCCAAATACGTGCAAGGTGTGCTCATGACCATTCAGGGGTAAGGAGAGCCGGGACCGCTATCGCTGCGAGAGACGGGAAGCGAGAATCCGGTTGGATGACCAGTTAACGTCTTGCCGTTGGCAATTCCGGTCCTCATTCGATATTCAGAGCACTTCGGTTTTCCTGTAGGCACCTCTGAATTCTGCCCATAGCATGGTCTGATGGGTGTAGGACACTTTT
>JBCCCJ010000291.1:0-6649 GCA_039033615.1 Bacteroidota bacterium | reverse complement strand
GTACCGTAAAGGTGTTCAACCTGAATCTAGCAAATCCTACCGCTCAGCCATTTGCCGCGGCAGATTCTGGTTTCAGCCAGGCATGGGGCCTGAAAAGTGATGGCACGGTTCTGTTGAGTTTGTTGGATAATGCTGACTTTTCAGGCGGTGCACCAGGACCAGCCAAATTGGTGGAGTACAACTTGGTCACCGGAGAGAAAAATGCAGAATGGGATTTGCCTGCGAATAGCGTTGGGCATACCGTTTCCATTGTGGACGGAAAATACTACGTAACGGATTTTGGAACCCCTCGCATCATGGAGGTGGACCCCGGTACCGGAACCGTCAATGATAGCTGGTTTACCAGCCCCGATTGGGATCCCATGATCAGCGGGATCGGTGGGACGATTTACAACAACGATGGCGGATTCTATGTGTCCCAAGGCAACAAATTGTGGTACGTACCCATCAGCAATGGCATGCCTGGAACGATGAAAGAAGTAACGGTTTCTGGGCTTACGACCATTGATGCAGATGGCATCACCTGGGTAGATAGCCAAAATACCCTGTATTACGCCACCAACGATACGGGAGATCCCAACAACGTAGGAACCGTGTATCAATTGATCTTTTCAGATGATACCACCGCGATGGGCAGTGAAATTGCGAATGGTTTCGATGATTCATCTGGCTTGTGGTACTATGAACAAGATGGCAGTGAGTATCTATTCGTCATCGAATCCCAATTTGGCGCTCTCTTTGGCCTCAATGACTATGAGCCACCTTTCAACATTGAGATTCTCGATTTGGCCAATTTGACCAGTGTTGAAAATACCCTTCAAGCAAGCGCGAACTTGGTGGTTGCTCCCAATCCATTTACCCAAAGCACCACCTTTGAAGTGGACCTGAATCAGGGCGGCGTATTTCAATTTCAGGTGTTTGATATCCATGGAAGAAACGTAACGCAAGAAACCATGTCCTTGCGGGCAGGAATCAACCAGTTTGCCTTCGATGGTGGACAACTGGCCAAAGGTTTGTATAGCTATCGCCTGAGTAATCCTGAGGGCTTCATCAGCGGCAAAATGATCATTACCCATTGAGCTACAGGAATAAAAAGACTCTGTAGAGAGTAAGTGCCTCCATTTCAACAATCGGTGTAGAAGCAATTCTGCAGCGATTGTTGTCGTTTGCTAGGGACAACAAGTGGGGACCAATAGGTCGCTCCCCCAGCACAATTGTGTACCTTTGGAACCATGATGAATGAATTTGTGAGATCGACTCTGTTGCAGACAACGGGTGCTGCCGAAATAGGGGAAACATCGGTGATCCAGGAGTTGTGGAGCGGGTATGGACAGATCCTGCGAGTCGGATTTCAGGCAGCGACGGTGGAGAATGTCGTTGCAAAACACGTGCAGTTGCCCCAACATCACCAGCATCCTCGTGGCTGGAATACAGACATTGGCCACCAGCGAAAGCTCACCTCCTATCAGGTCGAAACTAGGTGGTATGAGACCTATAGTCGAGACAGTGCTGCCCGACTTCCACAATGTTTGGCGGTCAAGCGGCAAGGAGAAGAAGTGCTCATGGTACTGGAAGACTTGGATGCTGCGGGCTTCCCGCTGCGGAAGCGGTCGCTACATTGGGAAGAAATTGCGGCTTGTCTGGCTTGGCTGGCCCAGTTTCACGCCAGCTACCTGGGGAAAGTACCAGAGGGACTATGGGAAGTGGGTACTTACTGGCATTTGGCGACCCGACCTCAGGAATTATCAGTGCTGGCAGATCAGCGACTGAAGGAAGCCGCGCCCCTCATTGATGCGAAGCTGAATGCCTGCCAATACCAAAGCTTCGTCCATGGAGATGCGAAATTGGCCAACTTTTGCTTTGGCAAAGAAGGGCAGGTGGCTGGGGTCGATTTTCAGTACGTAGGAGGCGGATGTGGGATGAAAGACGTGGCCTACTTCATCGGAAGTTGTCTGAATGACAAAGCGTGTGAACGCCGGGAAGAACAAATTCTGGATACCTATTTTGCCTGCCTTCAACGGGAATTAACCGAACCAAATGAGGCCCTGGAACAAGAATGGCGTTCCTTGTATCGAGTCGCATGGGCAGACTTTCATCGCTTCCTCAAAGGCTGGAGCCCCGGACATTGGAAGCTCAACAGCTACAGCGAACGCGTAACCACCGAAGTAATCAATCAGCTATAGACATGGACCTCCTAGCATTGGCCAAACTCGCGATTCAAGCTGCCTTAGCTGCGGGAAAAATCATTCAACAGCACATGGAGGAGGTGGTGGAAGTGGAGAAGAAGGCATCGGGGGCGAGTTATGCTTCTCAGGTCGTAACCAAGGTAGATCGCGCCTGTGAAGCTGCCATTTTGGCCCACCTCCGTCCGAGCTGTGAAGCGTGGAACATCGCCTTGCTGTCGGAAGAAACTGCGGACGATGGCAGTCGATTCGAGCAGGATTTCTTTTGGTGCATAGATCCCATGGATGGAACCCTTCCCTTCATCCAGCGGCGGCCAGGATTCTCTGTGTCCATCGCCCTGCTCGCAAAGGATGGCACGCCTTGCATAGGCGTCGTGCTTGATCCCAGCAGCGATACCCTCTATCATGCGATTCTAGGGCAGGGAGCCTTCCGAAATGAACTGCCTTGGACGGTATCTCCCACCCATGCGCATGTGACCTACGTAACTGACCGTAAGCTAAAGGATACGCCACGAGTTGCCGAAATCGAAGCCTTATTGCAAGCCCAAGTGGAGAAGTTGAACTTGCAAGGCGTCCAGGAAATGGCAGGGGCGGGTTCGGTCCTGAATGCCATTCGGGTGCTGGAAAATGGCCCTGCCTGCATGCTCAAGTTTCCCAAACCAGAAAAAGGGGGAGGAAGTCTTTGGGACTTTGCCGCTACCGCCTGTATCTACCAGGAATTGGGCCTGCCCGCCACGAATTTTTCCGGCGGCAAACTGGACCTGAATCGGCAGGACGGAACCTTCATGAATCACGAAGGCGTCTTCTTTGCGAATTGGTAAATGCTTACTGGAAGAGCAAGGGCCATGATCTCTGCTCAATACATCCATTCATTTTTTTATCGACAAGGGGGTTGTTTTTCCTTTCCCGCAATCGGGATCTTCGACGCGGGAAAACGGGGCCGTGCGGAAAGGGTACGGCAGCAGCAGTTTATAACTGCCCATCTTTGGCGAGTTACAAACTCTGAAATTTGCTCCTCACGCGTTGCAAACGCGCGCGAGCAAGCAGGTATTTGTCATCGACAAGCGGGTTGTTTTCCCTTTCCCGAAATCGGGATCTTCGACGCGGGAAAACGAGGCCGCGCGGAAAGGGTACGGCAGCAGCAGTTTGCAACTGCCCATCACCGTCGAGTTGCAAACTCTGAAATTCGCTCCTCACGCGTTGCAAACGCGCGCGAGCAAGCAGGTGTTTGTCGTCGACAAGCGGGTTGTTTTCCCTTTCCCGAAATCGGGATCTTCGACGCGGGAAAACGGGGTCGCGCGGAAAGGGTACGGCAGCAGCAGTTTGCAACTGCCCATCACTGGCGAGTTACAAACTCTGAAATTTGCTCCTCACGCGTTGCAAACGCGCGAGAGCAAGCAGGTATTTGTCATCGACAAATCTGACTTCTGACAGCCAAGCGATCTGACGTCTGACTTCTTCCCCTCTCCTAATTCAAATCCCGCTTCGTCAGCATCCGATAGGAGAGAAACCCATACAGCAAAGCCGCTCCAGCCGTAATCAAAAATCCTTGCCAGGGGACGGTCGTGATGGTTTCCTGTAGGACGTATTTGGGAAAGGGATTGGGGATGAGCATTTCGGTAGCCCGAGCCGGAAGGAATTGGGCAAGTGCGGGCATTTCGAGTTCCCAGCGGATCAAGCCTTGGAAGATTTTTTCCACCCCATAGACATAGAAGGTGATCAAAGCCATCACGATGCCTGTCCGTTTGATCCAGAGCGAAACCGTCAGGCAAAACAACTGGAAGGCCAGCAGGTGAAAGGCGTAGGCCGGAATGAACTCGATGTGGTGAACCACAAATTGCCATTCTGTCACCGGCGACCACAAAAAGCCCGCAATCAATCCGATGAGTAGCACAAGGAGGCTAATTCCCAGAGAAAGGGCGCCCATGAAGTACACCTTGCTCCAAAACAGCTCTTGCCTGCTCAGTCCGTCTATGATGTTTTGCTTGATGGTGCCGTAGGTGTACTCGTTTCCGATGGAAATGATGGCAATGAAGCCCAGAAACAAGCTGAAGAAGTTGTAGACCCAGGTCAGGTTTTGCCAGAGGTCCACAAAATCGAAGAGGGGAATGTCGATGGGGCGCAGGCCGAATGCGTTCAGAGGGCCTTTGTCCCCGATGGAATCCAGGTAGAGGACAAAGCCCCGGATGCCAAAAGGAATCGCAATCAGAATCAGGGCAAAGAGGATGATCAAGGCCCAGAAAAAACGCGTATTCCGCAGTTTGAAGTATTCGATCGAAAGCAGTCTAAGCATGCTTGGAGAGGATTTCCATGAATTGCTGTTCCAACGTTTGGCGCAAAGTCGTAAGGTGAGAAACGTAGATGCCTTGTTCTACCAAAAAAGCATTGACAGCCGCCGCTTCAGTATCAGTTGTGCACTGGACCCGAAGGCTGTCTTTTTGGCGTAGGTGAGAATGGTAGCCGGGAAAAGTACTGATCTGCTCAGCGAGTGAGCCTAGATCTGTTGCGCCAATTTCCAACACCACTTGATCCCCGAATGATTCTTCCACTTTTCCCGTGTGAATGAGGTTGCCTTGCTTGAGAATGGCAAATTCAGAGCAGACCTTTTGTACCTCGTCCAGGAGATGCGAAGCCAGAATGATCGTCTTGCCCGTATCGGCAATTTCCAGAATCAATTGGCGAATATCTGCGATCCCAGCAGGATCCAAGCCATTGGTGGGCTCGTCCAAAATCAAGACTTCTGGATCTGCCAGCAAGGCGGAACCAATCGCCAGCCGCTGTTTCATCCCCAAAGAATAGGTCTTGAAGAAGTCATGCATCCGCTCCTGTAGGCCGACCAATTCCAAGACTGATTCGATGCGACTCTCAGGCACTCCCTTGATTTTGCAAACCAGTTGGAGGTTTTTGTAAGCCGAAAAGGTGGGGTAGAAATTGGGCTTTTCAAGGATTGCGCCGATTCGCTTTCGCTGGGCGTGAGTTGGCGCTGCTCCAAACCAGGAAAAAGCTCCACTAGTAGGTTGGGTAACTCCCAGGATCATGCCCAGGGTGGTGGTCTTGCCGCTTCCATTTGGACCCAGCAAGCCAAAGACTGAGCCTGGAACAATCCCCAGACTCAGTTGGTTAACCGCGATAATACGGCCGTACTCCTTGTGGAGTTGATTCAGTTCGAGAACCATCATTCTTTGCTAGGGACCAATTTTTCGGGCAACATCTTTTCCAATTGATCCATGTCCAGGCTGTTGAAAGCGTGAAGATACTTCAAGTCCAACATGCCCTTCATTTCGATCAGACCAGCGACTTCATCGGTTACCATGGTGGCAACCCACGTGGTTTGGCCATTGTTGGAATTGAGTTCGTACACGTGGCATTTTTGGTCTGCCCGGTCGAAGCTCATGATGCTTTCAAAGCCTTCTGATTGGATGCCCGCTTCTAATTCGAGGAAGGTAGGATAAGCATCTCCTGCGCCCTGTTCGGTGGTGACGAAACGGATGTGATCGAGGTCGCGAATGAGTTGGTTAAATTCTGGGTTTTTGTCCTTATTCATGACCCGAATCAGGCTTTGGTACAGATAGACATTGAAGCCTTCTGCCTCCTTCGCGAAATTCAGGACGGTATTGCTTTGTCCAAATAGCTGACTAGCTCCTAGAACCAGGATCAGCAGGGTGGTGATGAGTTGTTTCATTGTCCGATGTTGTCAAGGTGTTCCAATCCGTCAATGTTCATATTGCGGCTGATGGCGGTGAGTTTGCGCAGGTCGATATCTCCGACCAAGCTCATCATCATGAGGTTACCATCCGTGTGGCCAATCATCAGCAATTCTGAAATATGACCGTCCGTTTCCGTGATGTAGAAGGTGAATTCTCGCTCGGTTTCGCTGACTTTCATCAGTTCTTCCATCTGAGTCGCGGGCTTTTTTACCGCATCAGCATAGACTTGTTGGGCTTCTGTGAGGTCCATGTCCTCCCCAATGAGCATTTTGAGCCCGGTGATGTTCGAGATGGCATCTAGTAATTCCTGCTGATCTGGCTCGTCGGGATCCAGCTCGGCAAAGAGGCCAAACATTCGGGCGGAGATGGTGACACTGGTAAAGCGATCGTCGGTCTGATAGGTATCAAAATAGCGATCAATGCTGGTTTGTTGGGCTTGCAGGACCGTTGTTAGGCCGAGCAGGAGCGCCATGCTGAATAAGGTGATCTTAGATTTCATGATAATACGCGAAATTTCTCGTTGAATTAATTCTCAAGTTGTTGTTGGGCCTTGTAGAGTTCCTCCAACATTTGGGTATGTTCCAATCCTTCATTGAGGTTGCTAGAGAGGAGGTATAAGGCTTTTTTGACTTCTTGATAAGCGACCAATTGGTCGGAAAAGGTATCGTCAAAAGTATTTGTGGCAACGGGAGCAGGTTCGGTTCCAGTCTCCCAGAAATACAACCCTCCTCCTAGTGCCAGGATCAACGCCAACCCTGC
>JBCCCJ010000290.1:0-6651 GCA_039033615.1 Bacteroidota bacterium | reverse complement strand
GATGCCAGAGATGTCCGGCCTAGAAATGTGCAAGCAGGTGAAAAACTCTCTGCACCTCTCCCACATCCCTTTTGTGATGGTCACCTGCCGAAATGAATTGGCCGCCAAGCGAGCAGCCATCTCCGCTGGCGCGAGTGAATTCATCTCTAAGCCCGTACCATTGAGTTTGTTGCTCTCGAAGGTGAACCAATTGATTACTCAACAAGGGAAAGGTCAGGCGTGAGCAAACGGTGATGCTCCACTTGATTTCTCGCCTTTTTGTAAAAGCTATGCTCCAGCAATGTGCTGTAACAATTCCTCCGCCTCTTTTTGGAATGGATGGCTTTCCGCCTGAGTGATCTCAAGTAGGCGTTGGCGGGCGACTTCCCACTCTTCCATTTGTATTGCTGCCAAGGCCAGATACCACCTCGCAGGTGGGAGGAAAGAACCCTCGTTGATCTTTGAGAACGTTTCTGACGCTTCCTCAGACCTGCCAGCCCCCAATAAGCTGACGCCTTCATAAAAGATCAGCCCTGCTTCCTGGCTTTGTAGGCTATCGAAGCCTCTGAGGGCCGCTTCATATTCTCCCATCCGATAGGCTTCCATGGTGTAGTCCAAGAGTGTTGCCTCTTGTCCTTCGCTGCGCGTGTTATCGCTTTGGAAGTCTGGATAGACCTCGAAATGCGCTGCGAATAACGCCGCTCCCTCGGGAGTTGCCGCTTGCCGGGGCCACAAAAAGATCACCAACAGCAAAGAAATCCCGGCGGCGATGCTGATCAGAAACCCACTGCGTTGCCAAAGGGGACGAATCACCTGGACAGCGGGAGCCAATTCTGCCTCCCATGCTGCCATATCGGTTTGCAACTGCTGCCTTCCCCGGGCGATGCTGGCTTGGCGCACCTCTTCCATCAACCGAAGCTCTCTCTCAAACTCGGGCGTGTATCGTACCTCAGCAAAAAGTTGGGCATCCGCTTCGCTCAATTCCTCCCGAAGGTAGCGATCGATCAGTTCCTGGGATTGTTCTGGGGAAAGCTTCATGAGTTGAGCATGTCTTGATCTAACTGGGCACGAAATTGAGTCTTGAGGCGGCGAAGACAACGGGCCTTTTGACTTTTGACTACGTCGGTATTTTTGTACGCTAGTTTGTGCATGATAGATTCTGTGGTGTTCCGGTGGTAATAGAAAAGGAGCAACAATTCCTGGCAAGGACTTCCCATTTGCTGTAGCACGGCTTTCATCTGTTGCTGTCGCTCCGTGAGTTCTAGCTGTTCCCCGCCTATCTCAATTGCTTCTAGCTGTTCTTCCTCCGGCAAATCCGTCCATCTAGTGCCTTGACGAAACCGCTGGAGCCACAGGTATTTGCCAATCCCGAATAGATAATTGCGCAAAGATCCTTTCAATTCGCCGATTTTCCCTGCTACTGCTTGCTCATACAAGACGACCATCACCTCCTGAAAGACCTCTTTGGCTGCATCTTCATCTGCCCGGTATGAGGCTCCCAACCATTCCACAAAAGGGCCTCGGTATGCCAGATAAATGGGTTTCAAGCCTGCTTGATTGCCCGCTTTCAGTGCGTCCAACCCTTCTTTTCCCGGAGAAGTAGCTCCCTGCTTCATAGATAGGTGTATCTGATCAACCAAAGGTAAACCCTGAACTGAAAATTAAGAAATCTTAGTCGATTCGGACCTTGCTACACTTCATCCCTTTCCCTCTACACTTCGTCGGATTTCTCCGACAATTGGCGGATGGTCTTTTCACCTTGTACCCATCAACCTTTCTTTTTTGTCAACCTCATCCCTTTATGAAATCTCTAACTGCTTTTCTGTGCCTATTGATTGGCGTGCTCGCAACTTCTTTTGCTCAGCAAACCATCCGAGGTACCATTTTCGACCTTCAAACGCTGTCTCCTTTGGCAGGCGCACAAATCGTCCTTCTGGATACTGAACCCGCAAAGGGCACCTATTCTGAAGCAGACGGAAGTTTTCGCTTAGAAGACATAGCGCCCGGTCGCCATAGTTTGGCGGTTTCTTTTTATGGCTATGCGCCCACCATGCGTCGCAATTTGATCGTGAACGTGGCCCAGGAATTGGTGCTGGAAATTGGCATGGAAGAACAGGTACAGACCATGGATGCCGTAGAAATCAGTTCTCAGGTGGAAAAACAAGGGAGCTTGAATGAGCTAGCAGTCGTCAGTACCCGGGTGTTCAGCATGGAAGAAGCCCAACGCTATGCTGGTAGCCGAAATGATCCTGCTCGGATGGCGCAAAATTTTGCCGGCGTCAGCGGTGTCAATGACAGCCGCAATGACCTCATCATCCGGGGGAATTCGCCATTGGGCGTGTTGTGGCGATTGGAAGGCATTGATATTCCCAATCCGAATCACTTTGGTGCCCTCGGTACGACAGGCGGCCCGGTCAGCATGCTGAACAACAACAACTTGGCGGATGCCGATTTCATGACTTCGGCCTTCCCCTCCGAATATGGCAACGCCCTTGCGGGAGTTTTTGACCTCAGCCTCCGCAATGGCAACAACGAGAAACACGAGTTCATGGGCCAGATTGGCTTCAATGGCTTCGAAGCGGGGATCGAAGGCCCTTTTTCTAACAATAGCAAAGCCTCCTATCTGGCCAATTATCGCTATTCCACCCTGGGGGTGTTCTCAGCTTTGGGCATCGACTTCGGGACCGGGGCCGCTATTCCCCAATATCAGGACCTCAGTTTCAAAATCAATGTGCCTACCGAGAAGGCCGGGCGATTTGAGTTGTTTGGCATGGGGGGCATCAGTGAAATCTCCTTTTTGGATAGCGAAAGAGCGGACGATCTCTTCAGTCGGGGGGGAGAAGATTTGTACAACCGGGGCAGGGTAGGGGTACTTGGCTTGTCTCATACCTACTTATTTGGGCAAAAGACCTACGGAAAGTTGACTGTGGCGGCTACTGGCATAGAGTCTGGCAATGAAATTGATTCGCTCAGTACGATAGATGGTACCCCTCACCGGGTGTTTGCCGATCAGTTACAAAACCGGACCTATACCGCTCACTACCAACTGAACCACAAATTCAATGCCCGAAACCAATTGCGAGTAGGGATGCTGACGACGGTCTACGACATGGATTTGCTGGACAGCATCCGCATCAATGCTACGGATTTCCGGATTCTAACCGATTTTGAAGGCCAGACTACCTTGGTCCAGTCCTATGCCCAATGGCAGCACCGATTTACGGATCAGTTGAGCCTAAGTACCGGACTTCACTTCCAATCCCTGACCTTGAATGGCTCGCAAGCCTTAGAACCTCGCCTGGGCTTGCGCTATCAACAGACCCCCAACCGCAGCTTCAGCCTGGGAGTAGGACTCCATAATCAGATGCAGCCCTTGCCGACGTACTTTCTGGAAACTCCCTTGGATGATGGGAGCATTCTCCGCACCAATGAATCCTTGGATTTTACCCGTTCCTGGCAGGCGGTGGTCGGCTATGATCAATTGCTGGCGGAAGACCTGCGCTTGAAAGTGGAGGCTTATTATCAGTTGATTGACCAAGCTGCCGTTACGACCGATCCTTCCGCTTTTTCTCTCCTGAACGCAGGCGCAGACTTTGGCTTTCCCAATGTGGACAGCCTCACCAATGCAGGCACGGGTCGCAATATGGGCGTGGAATTGACCCTGGAGAAGTTTTTCAGCAATGGCTATTACTACCTGCTGACGACCTCCTTTTTTGATTCCCGCTACACTGGCAGCGATGGGGTGGAACGAAACACCGCTTTCAACGGGAATTATGTGCTGAACCTGCTGGGCGGCAAAGAATTTACCTTGGGCAAGCACCTCCTGTCCATCGACCTGAAAGGAACCCTGGCGGGCAATCGGCGCTTTACGCCCATTGATTTGGAGGCTTCTCGCAAGGCTGGAGAGACCGTTTATCAGGATCAGCAAATCTTTGAATTACAACATCCGGCCTACTTTCGACTGGATCTCAAAACCACTTTTCGGATGAACATGGGCAAGGTCGCTCAGGAATATTCCCTCGATTTGCAAAACCTCACCAATCAGGACAATGTCTTCAACCAGCAATACAATCGGGTAACTGACCAGATCGAAACCAACTTCCAGATTGGTCTCTTTCCCGTGGTGCAGTATCGGATTCTGTTTTAGGAGAAGACAGATGACAGATCGAGTTGGCTGTCAGATCATGTTGTTATCAGAAGTCAGAGGTGCCGATGGCAAGATCTCGCAACCAATCCACCAGCAAAGAGAAGACCGATCGCAGATCGCTTGTTGTCAGACAAACGCTGTTTACCTCTGAAAAAAGAAGAATTCTTTGATCCTTGAACCCTGATCCTTGTTCCCGATCTCCCCCAATCAACCAATCAAAATCATGAAACCAGTAGATCCTGAAACCTTGAAACAACGCATGAGTGAACATGCGAAAGAGCAAAACCCGGAGAGCTTTCGTAATTTGTGGCGGAGCCTGAAAGCAGTTTTTCGAAATGGTCTGGATTACGGCCAAGGAAATCCGCTAACAGGCATTTGGCGACATTGGATGGCGTTGCATCGGCAATACCGGGCCCGTAGAAGCCGTGCTTGTTCTACGCCTAAGATTCATCGCTCCACTTGTCAATCATTTTGGCGAACCCGCAATGAAGATTTCTCCTCGCGCATATGAAGCCCTTGGTTTTGAAGATGGCCGAATCCGGCTCATCAGCTACCTGATTACCATGGCCGTGAGCCCGTTTTTTCTGCGGAACTATGGAGAAACGGGCTTCTACTTCGATGAATACCTGCTGGATGGCTTGGTATCAATGATCCATACCATCATCTATTGGGAGGGAAACCGAGCCATCACCATTCGGTTGCGAGAGCAATTTCCTCGGATCGAAGAAGTGGGCAAGCGTCTGTTGATTCAGTTCTTGGTGGTGATCGCTTACTCGGTTCTGATGGCACTTTTGCTGCGGGAGGTGATCTCTTATTTGTATGTCTTTCTGAAAGAAATGGGGTGGATGACCTATCATCATGAGAAAGGAGACATCACCATGACAGCCTCTATCGGAATGGGGCTGATTCCTTCTTTGCTTTCGGTCTTGCTATATGAATCGGTTTACTTTCTTGAACGCTGGCGAAAAAGCATGCTGGAAACGGAGCGACTTCAACGGGTACAGGCCGAAACCCAGTTTGAAAGCCTCAAAAACCAAGTCAATCCCCACTTCCTCTTCAATAGCTTGAATACCCTGACAGCCTTGATTCCCCAAGATCCTACGCAGGCAGTGCTGTTTGTGGAGGAACTCGCAAAGGTCTACCGCTACGTCCTGGATGTGAATGCCAGTCAGACCATCCTCTTGAAGGAGGAGGAGACCTTTTTACAATCCTACCTCTTTCTGTTGCGAGCCAGGCATGGAGATCGTCTGCAGGTTCAGGTGGAATTTCAGGAAGGCGCTCTACATCAACGCGTATTACCATTGGCGCTTCAGATTTTGTTGGAGAATGCGGTGAAGCACAATGTGGTATCTGAAAGTAAGCCTTTGCAGGTGCGGATGTGGACCGAGGGAGAAAGGGTGTGGGTGGAAAATCCCTTGCAACGAAAAAAACATCCGCCTCAGAGTTCGGGTCTGGGACTGAACAATCTTCGAAAACGCTATTTACTGCTGTCTTCGCAAACCATCGTGATACAAGAAAGTGAAACGCTTTTTCGGGTGGGTTTTCCATTGTTACCAGACGAATTGGCCCAACTATGAAGATTCTGATCATCGAAGATGAAAATCCTGCCGCTTCTCGGCTGAAACAATTGCTGCGAGAGGTCCAACCAGATCATGAGGTGCTGGGCGTGCTGGATACCGTGGAGGCCAGTGTGCAATGGTTGACGACCCAAGCAGCGCCTTCGCTCATCTTTTTGGATATCCAACTGGCAGATGGGCTGAGCTTCGAATTGTTCGAGCAGGTCGAAGTGAAAGTGCCCATCATCTTTACCACGGCTTATGACCAATATGCCCTCCAGGCGTTTCAGGTAAACAGCATTGACTATTTACTCAAGCCGATTGACCGGGATGCCCTCAAGCGAGCGCTAGAGAAATACGCCGAATTTCGTCCCCAATCCCCGCTGCCTGACTGGTCGGCCTTGCATCAGATGCTGCAACCGCAGCGAAGCAAACAGCGCTTCCTGATTCGGGTGGGCGAGCAATACCGGCCCATTCCGGTAGCAGAGATCGCCTATTTTTTTGCCGAAGCCAAGATGGTGATGTTGCATACCCAAGCGGGACGTTCCTACCCAGTAGATCATACCCTGGATGAATTGGAAGCGATGGTCGATGCCCAGCATTTCTTTCGCCTCAACCGAAAATACCTGGCCCGCCTATCCGCCATCCAAGGAATCCATACCTATTTCAACGGTCGCCTCAAGATCGCCCTGCATCCTGCCACAGAGCAAGAGGTGATCGTGAGTCGAACGAAGGTTCCCAGCCTGAAGCAGTGGCTGAATAGCTAAGCAACCTAACAGCTTTGCCCAGGAAAAGCGCGCCGGCAAAAGCTGGGAGGTCTGAAACTGTCCTTTCGCCGCTGGCGAGCAACCTACCAGCTTTACCAGGAAAAGCGCGCCGGCAAAAGCTGTTAGGTCTGAAACTGTCCTTTCGCCGCTGGTGAGCAACCTAACAGCTTTGCCCAGGAAAAGCGCATCGGCAAAAGCTGTT